>JAKQCH010000132.1 GCA_029573825.1 Spirochaetota bacterium
CATCACGATATCCCCTGCAGTAGGCGGGAACGGACTCAAGGGCCTGCCGGATTCCAGCGCGGAAGTTTTGTTTTTTCACCTTCCGGATTTTTTCCCATAAAAATGCATTGTCGAAGGATGACTGCAGGGCGTTGATATCGACCCGGCTGTTCCCGGATATGTTTGTGAACGTGCCGCTTCCGAGGTCATAGGCAACAATGTACTGCATGTTCCCTTCCCTGATGCCAGTGCGCATAGCCATAAGGACGGTTTTCCTGTGCAGTTCGTCGTATGCCGCGTCACGTTCCTTCATTAAAAAGAAGCTGTTGAACTGCAGCAGCACCAGAATTGTCACGATGCTTATTCCGATGAGTTTCCCCATAAAGGAAATTCGTTCCTTGACATTGTTCAGGTATACCACCATCCAGAGGAAAAAACCCATGACGTTAAAAAACACCCAGGTGTTCTGAAAAACGTCCCTGCTTATGGTGCCGTCACGGCTGAGGGTGTTTGTTACTGACGGTACAATGGAGGCAATAATAAATGTAATGCCGAGAAGGAGGAGCACCATGCGCTCTTTTTTCTCACCTGTCACAATGCGCCAGCCGCAGAGGATGATGTTTATCCCTAAAAGGAGCATTATGATGATAGCCACAACCTTGCTTGGGGCATCGGCGTCAAAATCCCAGTAGTGGCCCCTGAAATGAAATATCTTTTCAGCCCCGAGGGATACCACGACAAACGCGCAAAATGTGAGGATGGTGATGGTGTACATGGCAATAAAAAGATTTTTTGCCGCCCGGGGGTTCCTTTCAGTGGGGAAATAGAAGTAAAGCACATTGTAATGGCATATTGCCGCAAGAATCAGAAACACTGTCAGCCAGCGGTGATATGCCGCGAAGGGATGATATATGCTTGAAGAGATTACATACCCAAGGTTGAATACCGCCATCATCGCCCAGCTTATCCCGATATGGAATGTCGCTTTGGACTTGTTTTTGCCTGATAGCAGGAAAAATGCGATGAGCGAGAAAAAGAGCACCCCGATAAGGGACCCGATGGTGAAAGAATTTAAATACAGTATATTTCCGTTAAGCATTGTGCAGCAACCCTCATGGCTTTATTTATATCATAAATACACTAATATTATCGAATAAATATGTCTAATCTTTTATTGATTATGTTGACTAAAAATATTATTATTCTGATGGTTTCCCGGATGCCGGAGAGTAGGATTCAAGTAAGTTATCATTATTCTGCAATACTGTACTACTTCACAATCAAGAAAATACGGAATCCCGCAAATCACGGTCCAGATGGGGTGCGGTGAACTCAATGCAAACCATTTACTTTATACATGGATATTTTTCTCACTGAGTAGGCGTTAATTGCGGTATATCCGTTCTGGGAAGAGACAACCTTTGTATTGAAAATCTTCCACGTAGTCACAAATCGCCAATAATTCTTGACAACACGTTGAATATCCGTATTATTTAATTGCGATTTATACAGTGGAATTATTATTGAGGTGGCCACAGTGAAAATAGTAACATTAGAACTTAAAAATGACAATGACCTGGACCTGTTAATAGCATTCACTAAAAGACTTAACGGAGAAATTATAAATATTGAACAGACAGGCAATGAGTTGACACATGGGCCGGTATACTGGCTTGATGAACTGGCAAAAAAAGGAGGGGTCCGCAGTATAGACAACCCTTCTGAATGGCAAAAAGAACAAAGAAAAGATAAAAATCTCGCAAATAGATAACTTCATGATTTTAGACAGCAACATTATTATTTGTCGTATGAGATTATCATATTCAGAATGAGTCCCAATCCAGAACCACAATATGCCTTCATTGATTTCAACGCCAAGTGATCTATACCGAATTCCAACCCTGACTGAATAGTAATGGTTAATCTTTTTAAAATGCAAAGACGGGTGCAGGGGATTCTGTTTCACTAATTCAAAATTCTTATCTGCTAATTCCCGGATTTTGGAAGGTAATTTCTCGTAACATTCCCAGAAGGAAGGAGATGTGAAATGGTTCATATCTTTTTAAATTTACCGTCATTGAAGTCGGTAATTGCTTTCTTTGCTATGGCATCAAGTTTCCCGGATTTTGTGTCCTGTTCAAATTGCGAATCCCACTGATCTGCGTCAAAATTTTCAAACCATGCACGGAATTCAGCCAGCTCCTGCGGAGGGAGTTCTCTTATTTCATTTTCAATTTTTTGAATATTTGTCATAATGAGTACCTTTGTAATAACATATATTTTCTATGAAATATTTCAAGTTTTTTCCAATTTCTCTTAAGTAAAATACCACAATTAACTATATCAAAATATATATATCAAAAAAACAATCAGTAATGGGCTTCAGCCCGCTGTCTTCCAATATCTTCCGAACCTTGATTTTCCTGATTACAGGAGTATCATGATTCTGCAATACTACACACTTTCAAAATCAGGGAAATCCCGCAATCCTGTAAACCCGGTTCAGGCAAAGTGTAATCCATCTCCTTTTGCAGATACAGTGACAGGTGTTTCAGCTCGTGTATTGCATGCACACCTCCCCCGAACGAAGGGGGAGGCCGGGAGGGGGTTATGCAGCCAATTCTCGGAATGATACCTTGATTCACAAAAAACCCTTGCTTTTCCTGCCGGCGTGACTGTATAAATCAAATAGTGATAATCAATAGTAACTATACAGTATCAGGGAAATACCGGTACCGGCATGATACGTACAATAGCCACATATATTCTTTACGGCTTTGGGGCGATACTGCTCTATGAGATAATCCGCGCCCTCATTACCCACTGGATCAAAAAAAGGCTGTACCGTTCTGTGAAGGACTATCTCTCAGACAACCGCATACGGATTGACCGGTACAAGTTTATGCATAAGATCGTGGTGAAAGAGGACCTCCTGAATAACCCGGAGGTGCACCGCGCTGTCATTGCACATGCTCTGGAAAAGAACCTCCGCATTCAGGATGTCCAGGAGCAGGTGGAGGAATACATTGAGGAGATTGTCCCCTTCTTTAACCTTCTTACATACTACAAGGCAGGGGACTGGGTGTCCCGCCTGATCCTTAACTTTCTCTATGAGGTGGTGATCGACAGCGAGAATGCGGCGAAGCTCGAAAAAATTCCCCGTGACAGCGTGGTGGTGGTTATCATGAACCACCGTAGCAATGTGGACTATATCCTCGTGGCGTACATGCTGGCGCAGCAGATATCCCTCAGCTACGCCGTGGGGGAGTGGGCGAGGGTGTGGCCGTTGGAGCATATCTTCAAGTCCTTCGGGGCGTACTTTATCAGGCGGAACTACCGCGAGAAGCTGTATCACCGGGTGCTGGAAAAGTATGTTCAGCTTATCAGCCTTCAGGGGGTGACCCAGGGGGTCTTTATCGAAGGGGGGCTATCCCGCGACGGGCTTTTGCGCCCGGCGAAGATCGGCATACTGGACTATATCATCCGCATAAAAAACAATCCTGATTTCAATAAGGAGCTTGTGTTTGTCCCCGCAGCAATCAACTATGACCATGTCCTTGAGGACAGCACCCTTGTGGCGGAATGGAAGAAGGGAAAGATGAAAAGCGGTTTCCGGGACAATGTGAAGTCACTTGTGAAAATTTCCTTCAAGATACCCTACCTCGGAGTGGTGAACACCCTGCGGTACATGACGGGGAGGATTCGGCGGCACGGGTACGCAAGCGTGAGTTTCGGGGACCCGGTGTTTCTTTCGGACTTTCTAAAGACCCAGGATGTCGATATATTCACCCTGGAACGACATGAACGACTTGCACGGGTCCAGGAATTTGCCGACGGCATGCTCCGCCGGATCGGGGAGAAAATTCCGGTGACACCGATGTGCATTACCGCCCGGGCCCTGATATCAATGGAAAAGGGCCCCGTTGCACGGAATGCCCTCATTCAAAAGGTGGAGCAGCTGCGGAGGGAAATCAAACGCAGGGGCGGCCGCATTGTGACGGGGAAGGCCTTTGAGATGAGCACTGCGATGCATGACAGGCTTGAGAGCGAAAAGGCGGAACGCACACGGGACCTCGTTTCCTTTGAGGAGGACTTCCTTGAAGGGGAGGAATCGGTGCGCACCGTGAAGCTTGCACTTGACATTATGAGAAAGAGAAAGATGGTGACGGTCAAAAAAGGAAAAATTCAGGTGAACAGGGGGAACCGGGCATTGCTCGAATATTATTCAAATTCCCTGACGGCGCTTCTTGGAGAATGATGAAGGGGACGACACGATACCTGCTGACAGGGACGGTTGCTCTTCTCCTGGGGTTGGCGGTTCTGGTGTATAAGTATATGGGAAAGCATTCAACGTCATTACAGCAGAACGGGGAGTGGGTGGTGCTTCTTCACGGCATTTTGCGGGGACCCGGTTCAATGGACAAAATTCAAAAGGCCCTGGAGCACCGGGGATACCATGTGCTGAACTTCGGATACCCCAGCACCAGCGAGTCAATCGCTGACAGTGCGGACCTTCTCAGCCGTGAAATCAAAAAACTACCTTCCGGTTCAAAAATAAATTTTGTGACCCACAGCATGGGGGCCATCGT
>JAKQCH010000149.1 GCA_029573825.1 Spirochaetota bacterium
GGGAGAGTAACTTCATTCCCCGGGCTCAGTAATATCCGTTCCTGTTTAAATCCGACGAAAGTAACAAAATGTCCTGCGAGGATTACAAGAAAGACGCAGTGGATCACTGACGGAGAAAGGAGCACCGCGAATGTTTTGAAAGGCATACTTTTCCGTTTTTTAAAAAGTGCGATAAGCCTGTCAACGGAGCACGCGGCAGTGTTTACCGCAAAAAGGGAAAATGCCAGAAAAAGCGCCGGGAGCCACCAGGATTTATGAAGAGATTGTATACCTGTTGAAAAAAACCAGTCCTGAACCCTCGCGCTGTTTATTGAATCCACGAAGGTGTAATCAAAAACAGAATACACGCCGCCGATCACCAGTAAAGACGTAATGACAACCAGCAGCCAGAACGTTAGCTGAAGGTCGCTGATAAAATTCCAAAATTTTTTCATATCATCAACCTCCTATCCGCGGGAAAAACATTTCGTGGAAATATCCGACCGAACTGAGTATAAGTACCACGAAGAACCCTGCTGCTGCAAACCAGGTCTTTTTCCGGGTATTCCATCCAGGCAGGAATTTTAAATGCAGGTATATTATGAAATAACACCACAGGGCCGCAGAAAACATGTGTCGCGAACTCCACTTGAAGGTGAAGGCCCACCCCTGGTAACACCATACCGCGCCGACAATCTGCGCCACGGTATAGGAAAGAAAACCCCATATTATGAATGTATGGTAAGAATTCTCCGGCGACTTGCCCCGAAGGGAAAGCATTGCAAACCATGCTCCGCAGTAGAACCCTGCGTGTCCCAGTACTTCAGTAAGAAAAAACAATGGGACCCATATTATTGTTTTCTTGGGAGTGGGAGGTATAATCCCCTTCGGGTATATAAGGGCGATGATTGTAAAAAAGCAGAGCATCACCACAGCCGATTCCCAGGGTGTGTCATCGTTCGCGGTTAGTTTTTTTACAAGGGTGAAAAAAGCAATACCCCAGGGAAGAAACAGGACACCGTCAAACATGTAGTTGGGAATAAACATCCCGGTGATCCACCCGCGTGAAAGGAGATATGCTGTGTGAATAACAAATCCCAGTGCAAGAAGTATCACAGTTGCCCTTGTTTTTTTCAGAAGATATGCTGCGAGACTTGTAAAATACAGGGCTGCCGCGCCATAGAACATCCAGTGTATTGAAAATTCCATAATAGGCTCCGTTTATATTGAATCAAGCATAACGATGTGGGAGAGTCCCCATACGTCTCTATCGACAAAATAATCTTTAATTGGACCAAGCATGGGGCCGGTCGGCGTTTTTTTGCCGTCCAGTTTGTCAAGAACCATCATGCTCGCTCCCGCTTCGGTGAGAAAAATTTCCCTTCCGGTCATGAGTGTACGATACCCGTCACAGGCTATGAACAGAAAATAGTTCTCATGGGAACAGCCGGGAAAGTTTTTACGAAGGAGCGCACGAAGGTCGTAGCCTTCAGTGGCTGCGATTCCTTTGAAACCTCGTCCGTGGCCTGTTCGGATCCATTTTTTTACCTGTGTACGGGGGACGCCCGCAAACTTGACCGGAGCTGAACCGGCTTTTGATACGCAGGTGATGCCGTCAGATGAGCACTTTTTCCCTTTCACTGTTGCCGGGAGGCCCTGGAACGTCACCTTCGGGGAACGGAGCGTGATTGTTGTTACGTTGTCAAGGTAACGGGCAGTGTCCGGGTCGCCGGGGCACACAACGCGGAGTCCTGTCACGTTGGACTTGTGTTTATTGTGCGTGTAGGTCTTTCCCGAATCGTCATGTGACGGAACGATCTGCTTCCGGTCATACGCGAGAATAACGGGGCGGCTGTCGTCTGTCATGGTGAGTTCACCGTAGCTGAAATGTACCTTTTTGCCGTCTTTTGATGTGAAGGTAACCACCATGTCGAGGGGGTTGTCAAAGGCGGCATCTTTCGGTTTTTTCGGAGCGATACCTTCCAGCAGGAAATACAGCGGAATGCCGATGTAGGTATAGGTCCCTTCGAATTCACCTGACGGCGAAACCTCCTGTGTCCGGAGAATTGTTGTGGCGAACCCGTTCAGGGCCCTCCCTGAGAACGAATTCTCCTGCTTCACTTCGCCGTTGACGGTAAGGGTAATACCTTCCGGTACCGGCACGGAAAAAGCCTTCGCCGTTGCCCCGGTAAGGGAAAGGATTTCAATGCTGTTGTCGCTGCACCCTGAAGCAGCAAATACCCCTGTGAGAAAGAAAATACTGAATAACAATGAAATATAACGGTTGCGGATCATAGCAATACCTCTTCATGGTAATGATAAAATTTCCGCCATCCTTTCTCCCCGGACTCCCGGAAAGGGACTGCTGATTCAGCCCCGCTCCGGGGGGCCGGTAAGGATGGAACGGTAATGATGATTGTGATCAAATTAATAATGGTTTGATTTTCATGTCTACAGAAAAACGGACGGCGGCGGGGCGCAAAGCCCCTCCGCCGAATATATTGGCAGGAAAATTGCTGCATCTATAGCCGTGCGCCGCCGCCGAAGTAGAACATCCTACCCGGACCGGGGTTGAAAGGATCTGCGTTGTAATCGTCAAGGATGTTTTTACACATCACGTAGACGTTGAAGTGTCCCATGAACTCCTGCTGGAGTTTTGCATGGAGCATGAAAGGATTATGAAGATTGACTGTGCCGTATACATCTGAAGAAAATACTCCAGGACTTGTGACATTCGGGTCTGAATTCATAACATATTGAACCTGGTTTCTGGTGTGGTGTCCCCATAATACAAATTTTGTCTTTGTGACAAAATTAAGGGCGATTTGCCAGATAAACTGATGGCTGGGGATATCTTCAACATCTTCACCGCATGTCAGGAAATCAACAGAATCATTCTGAGCATGTGAATATACATATGTCAGACTGCCGCTAATGTCAACAATACCTGCAATATTCGTGACATTCCCCGATAATGTTGTTTCGAGACCCTGTACGGTTAAACCATCAACATTAAAATACAATTCTTCGCCAGAGGAACCTACGGTAGGATCAAACATTTTTTCAATTTTGTCTTTTATACGTGTGAAGAAATAATCGTTTCTGAAGCTAAGAGAATTATTAAGAAAAAATAATTCAAAACCGGCATTGAAGTTATATATTCTTTCTGGTTCAACGCCATAATCAGCAATAACATTATCTTGAATAAGTGCCCCAAGGTCTTTATATATACTCAAGCTTGGGAAATTTGTTTTTATTGAAAATGCAGTTCTTATTCGTAAGAAGTTTTCTATAGGATCAAGTGTTGCAGAAAGTACTGGATTAAAACTATCACGAGTTCCCCATATTGATGAATCTTCAGGTACTAACGCATAATCCTCAACTACTCCAGTATCTTTATTGTAATAGCGAAAATCTGTAAAATCTTGAGCATCATACGATATGCCAAGTGTAAGTGAAAGAGCACCAATTATTGTTCTGAAATTCATCTGGTCTTCAGCAGCGATTGTAACATAGCTTGCACTCATATCATTTTGTAATAATTCTCCTGTTCCCTTTTCAATTGCAAGAGGAGAAGTTGTACCAATTGCTTTTGCGTAATGTTCATGCTGTTCAACTCTGTAATGAATATTGAAGCGGATTGTATTCCATGATGCTATGGTGTAACTTGGCATAAGAAAGAATCCAAATGCAGTCTCATCGTAAATTGATTGTGCTTGAGAGGTTTTGTATTTCGGAAATGGAAATGTTAGAGAAGTTGAACGATCCTGATCAAAATAACCTTCAGTATTGTTTCTCTGTTTCACGTAAAAAGCACTGAAACGCAGTTTGAAATCTCCGAAGGTTCCGGTAAAATATGGAGATACTGTTAACCGTTTATCCTCAGGCCAGTAAAACGCGCGGTTTTGAAAAGCGGCGCTATCGTTGTCTGACGTATAAGCAGAAGTTGTTGGTGTTTTCCATGTGTTCCCATCAGTATTGAAAAGAGCTACTGTATGGTCTTTAAAAGTATTCGACTCAATTTCGCTTGTATAATAACTTGCCGATACACCAACTTCCATGTTGGAATCAATAGAGTAACCTACACGACCTGATGTAAGGTATTTTTTATTATAGGTGTTGTTCCAAACTCCAGTGTCATTGAGATAGTTCGAGAGTGCGTGATTGTTAACAGTTTGACCGTAGACACTTGCACTTGATAATTTATTAAACCACTTTGTACGTTCTTCACGGTCAAGTTTTTCGGATATTTCATATCCGTCTGAGTGCTGAACTGATGCAGTGAACCATGCAAAAAAATCACCGATGGGGGCCCCGGCTTCAGCAGACATTGAATAATTCTGATGTTCTCCATATTCTACATTAACAGCAGCGGTAAGCTTTTCCGGTCGCTTGGTAACAACATTTATTGAACCGACACTTCCCAGTGCTCCATATAGCGATGATGCGACACCTCTGTTAACAACAATTCGTGAAACATTTGAAACTGGTATAGCGGAAATGTCGATATTATTACCACCATAATATGGTTCAATTACTGGAATACCATCAATCATGATGGCTACCCTTTGATGATCAAAACCGCGCATTGAAAGACCATAAAATCCCTTTGCAGTACTGTATACAACAACCCCCGGGACCATCTGGAGCGAATCCGCAAGGGACCTGTCGCTCCGTGCGGCAATATCCTCTCCGGAAATTTCCGTCGTCGTAGAAGCGTCCTCGATGTTTGGAACAGCCTTGTCCCGAACAACGATCTCACCGATGGTGAAGGCGCTTGTGCTTTGCGTGACTCCCTGGGGCTGCTGACCGGCGGGTTCAGCGGCATACGCAGGGAGGAATGTAATAATTGCGCTTAATGCAATAAGTAAAGCGAGTAACCTTTTCATGTAATCCTCCTCGAATAAATCGTTACCGGAACATTTTTTCCCGGATAAATCCTTAAGATGTATCACCGGCGGGAAACTCTGTTCAACCGAGTAACATGTAAAAAAGTGTGCAAAAAGAAGTAAAAAGTAATTTTAAACAAGAATTTGCAGAAAGTGAATTTTTGTCAATTTGTTAATACGAAAAAGTTACAAAAAAATACATTAAGTTGTAAAATAATTATTATTACAATAAATAATAAAAAAGCTGCAGTATGCCCGATAGTGTATTCGCCACTAATTATTTTTTTAAATAACCCATTGACGATGTAACAAAATATTGATAATTTGTACTGAAATAGTATAAAAGTACAAAGGTGATATGATGAATCAGAAGAAGAGGATGTTTATATTGGAAGCCGCTGAAAGTCTGTTCTCGAAATTCGGGACCGGGAAAACCGGAGTTGATGAAATCGCGGAACGGGCCCGTGTGGCGAAGGGGACAATTTATAATTATTTCGGCAGCAAAGAGGGGATTATCACGGGACTCATAAAAGATAAAATTCATTTTTTTGAAACATCCCTGGCGGAGAAACTTTCATCCGCACAGGACCCC
>JAKQCH010000150.1 GCA_029573825.1 Spirochaetota bacterium
CGGCTCGGGGTCTCTTTTACAGGATGTAATGATGTCGCGGAGTACAGGGATGTACGGGAGCGACCGTCCCTCGCGGAGGGATTGCAGTGAAACTCATCTGCAATATTTCCTGTTGTTAATGGGTATTTGGTGCGGGGGGAAGCCTGGAAGAATTATGCCTTGATAACAAACGTATATCAGTGAACGCGCAAGAGCCCTTCAACTGACAGATCTTCATCAATCTCTTCCCAGTTTATGCCCTGACCGCGTCCTATCAAACGCCAGCTGTTTCTTTGCTCCGGAGTTGCATTCAGTAATCGGGGGAAATACACAATAGGAACACTGATTACTCTGCCGTCTTCAAGAAAAATCGTCAGCATTTCATTGTCAATTTTGACATCAGTGGCGTATGCCGAGAAACTGTGATTATTCCTTAAAGTACTCATTCCATTTGCCCTCAATCAATGATTGGGTTTCAAAAATCAGTTCCACTATTTTTTAAGTTCATCATAAATTGAATTGATATCGGCTGAATTAAGCCATGTGTTTCTGTCTTTTGTGTAATTGCCGCTGCCGGAATAAAATTGCTGAAGAAAACGTATCATTCCGTCCGGACCGAGGGATTTACGCAGCGCATCAAGTCCGATCTCCCGGATTTCATCAATTTTCATATTGGTTTTCACCTTATAGAAACTCCTGTAACCATGATATTGGATTAAGAACTTTTGTAAAAACTGATGTACTGTTTCTTGAGTAAAGTGTAACAATTTTGTCATCGGTTGTCAAGAATGCATCAACTTCACCTTTTTCTGCAAATGCTATATGATATGCGTCAAACGCGGAAAAACCCATAGCGGCAAGCTCGGCCGAACGGGTTTTAACTTTTTCATTAACGGGTAGAAATTTTGAGTAGTAGTGCAATAGTGTCAACAGCTGCGATTTTCTTACCGGGTTGGGCGTTTTGTTTATTTCCAGTTTAAGAACATCACTGCCGATCAAACGTATTTTACCCTTCCGAACATTTTTGAGCAGAATGATTATTGATTCTGTTTCCATTCTGATACGGTCCTGATTTTGATCGTCAAAAGGTCGGTTGAGACAACATGCATCAAGATATATTTTATATACTTGTTTCAAACAATACCCCCGGGTTAAATAATTCTATAGTTTATATTGTAATAAATTCAAGCAAAATATTTTATCCTTGAAGTTAGGGTATGCGGCTCCTTCCCGCAATATATATCTGTCCATGAGATGGACTGCATGTCCCTGGGAGAAGGGCGCTGCCCTTCCCCCAGGGGGGCCCCCATCCCGCGACTCACACGGCGTCGAGCCTTGCTACGGCTGCTGCATTCACCATACCTGCTGTTTCGCAGGGAAGTGAAGGAACTTCTGTTCATGAAACGCGCTCCCTCATGCCTCCCACGTCCTTCCGTGTCCGGGTCGGCACGGCTCGGGGTCCTCCCTCGCAGAGGGGCTGCAGTGAGACCCCCTCCGGCCTTGCTTCGCCCGGCCACCTCCCCCGGTTCGGTGGAGGGTTGTGAGAGATGAATTTTTCGGCTTGACTATTCTGTGTTGAGGGATATTTTATTTGTAGTAAGTAATTATGATAAGGGTAATCATGGAAACCATTAAAACGTATAAGAAAATAGTATCGAATGAATTGTTTATTGATGGTCTTGAGAAACACAAAGGGAAGACGGCAGAAATAATAATTCTTATTGAAGATACTCCCGCTCGTAACAATATGACAGAACGTGATAAGGCATTTTCAATTATTAAATCCTGTGCCGGTCCCGTTGACGGATGGTCAAGGGATGATATCCATGAGCGTTAGGGCATTTCTCGACACAAATGTAATTGTTTATTCCTTTGATAACCGTGATCCACGTAAGCAGGAAAAGGCATTGTCAATCCTGAACATGTTTTTACACAGGATTGTTATTATATTAGCACTCAGATTGTGCAGGAATTTTGTAATGTCGCGTTAACAAAAATGCACTCAAGAATGGATTTATCTACTGTCCGTGAATTTATTGGCACATTCCCTGAACAGAGAGTGTGCGATATTGATATGAGTCAATTGATTATGCTCTCCATGTAAAAGATTCTTTCGGTTATTCATTCTGGGATAGTCTTGTTCTTGCATCTGCTGTCAGGGCTGGCTGCTCTATGCTTTACACTGAAGACATGTCTCATGGTCAGGTAATTGAAGGTGTCACTATCCGGAATCCATTCAATTCAGATGATCTGTAATTGGTTTTTAACTTCTTTACCCGTCCTCTAAATCCTTTTACATTCGTCAGCAATCTCTGTTCATGTGAAGCGTCGCACTCCCGCTATTTGCCAGTGTCCCTGAAATGGACCGCATTTCCCCGGTAAAGGGCGCTGCCCTCTCCCGGACCCTCACCCGCACCTCACGGCGTCGAGCCTTGCTACGGCAGCTGCATTCACCATACCTGCTGTACAGCAGGGTAGCGAAGGAACTTCTGTTCATGGTATGCGCTCCCTCATGCCTCACAACAACATCCGTGTTGATTCGGCACGACTCGGGGTCCTCCCTCGCTGAGGGGCTGCAGTGAGCCCCCCTCCGGCCTTGCTTCGCCCGGCCACCTCCCCCTTGGTTAGGGTGAGGATTGTGGGAGTGGATTTAATCTGTCATCATGTGAAGCGTTCTAATGAAGAAATCTCTGTTCATGCGTTCCGGAAATTGGTTTCTGTTATTTGGCCCCGGCATACCATGTTGTATGAACCCCGATTTTCCTGATTTCCGGATTACCCTGATTTTGATGTCCTGTATTCCTTCAGAATCATGATAATCCTTTAATCATGTGAATCATGGTTCAGACAGTGTACAGGTGTTGTCCCCTCATTAAAAGCGTCTGTGCTGTCAGCAATCTCTGTTCATGGTATGTGCTCCCTCATGCCTCACACGTCCGTCCCTGGCCGGCTCGGCACGGCTCGGGGTCTCTTTTACAGGATGTAATGATGTCGCGGAGTACAGGGATGTACGGGAGCGACCGTCCCTCGCGGAGGGATTGCAGTGAAACTCATCTGCAATATTTCCTGTTGTTAATGGGTATTTGGTGCGGGGGGAA
>JAKQCH010000159.1 GCA_029573825.1 Spirochaetota bacterium
AGGAGTATGGTTTCGATCCGGTTGACTACCTCGCATGTGTGGAAAAGGTTCCCCGCATAAACAGGGAAAATATCGAGAATATCCTTGAGTTCTTCAAGGGATTTTCTGATATTCTTGCGAAGCTGGGATTCAGCAATATCAGGCTTACCAAGTCGTTGAGGAATGAAGAGCGCCAGCGGAAAGAGCTCGAGGAAAATGAACAGCGCTTCCGGTCATATATCGCATCATCTCCATTCGGTATTTTTGTGTGTGATGAGAGCGGGCGCTTTGTGGATGTTAATCGCAAGGCCTGTGAAATTTCCGGATTCAGTGAAGAGGATCTGCTTGCCCGTTCAATTCCCGATATTCTTGCCCCGGAACAGGTTGCGGGGGGACTCGAATTTTTCAACGCACTGAAAGAAACAGCAAATGCGAGGGGCGAGTTCGTTTTTATCCGTCATGACCGCTCCCGTTACTCAATGAATGTCAATGCGGTCAAGATCGGGAAGGAGGAATATGTGGCCTTTTGCGAGGATACCACGGCACAGCGTGCGGCGGAAAAAAACCTTCACAGCGCGACGCAGCACCTGCAGGACATTCTTGATTACTCGCCCTCCCTCATCTCGGTAATAGACACAGAAGGCCGGTATATTCTCGTAAACAATTCGATCTGTAATCTTATGGAAAAATCACGGGATGAACTGGAAGGAAAGCCCTTTGCCGATATCTACCCCGAGGACATAAAAAAATTATTCATGTCTCGGATAGCGGAAGTGCTGAAGAAACGGGGCCCTCTCGATGTCGATGACCGTCTAACCACTCCCCATGGTGAAAGGATTTTCAAGACATCGCTTTTCCCGCTCTTTGACTTGAATGGAAGCATTTACGCAATTTGTTTGATCGCAAATGATGTAACTTCGGAAAGGACCGCGGAGATGCTTCTGAAAGAATCGGAAGTGAAATTCAGGGACCTTTACGAAAATGCCCCCACGGCGTATTTTACCCTTGATACTGCCGCGGTAATTTATGACTGCAACAGGCAGGCGACACAGCTTCTCGGGGGGACACGGGAGGAAATTTGTTCAAGGAATGTAATGGACTTTATACCGCAAGGTGACGAGGGAAGAGGTAATGCGAGGGATATTATCAACCGTTTTAAAAATGAAGAAACAATTCTTGATGAGGAACTCAAAGTTTGCCGCGTTGACGGTAGCGCTGTCTGGATCAGCCTGTCAATAAGTGCGGTAAAATCCCCATCGGGGATAATACAGGAAGTTCGTGTCATGGCGGTTGATTTTAGTGAAAGAAGAAAAATGCGCGGTGACCTGGAAAACACCCTGAGGGAGAATGAGGCCCTTCTGAAGGAAGTTCATCACCGTGTTAAGAATAACTTCCAGGTAATCACAAGCCTCCTGAGCCTTCAGGAGCGGACGCTTCATGACAAAAAACTGGTGGGGCTTTTCGGCGAGTGCCGGAACAGAATACGGGCGATGTCCCTTGTCCATGAAAAACTATACCAGTCGGAAAGCTTTTCTGTGCTGAAAATGCGGGATTATCTTACCACCATAGCACGGGACCTTCTGTACACCTATACCCATGCACCACAGCGCGTTACCCTTGATATTGATATAGAAGACCTTGTTTTCGATGTTGACCGTGCTGTTCCCTGCGGCCTTGTTATCAATGAACTTGTTTCCAATGCGCTGAAATATGCATTCACCGGAGAAACCGCCCGCAATGATGTGCTTACCATAAAAATGAGGGAAACAGCTGATTCCATGGTGGAGATCATCGTTGCCGATAACGGAAAGGGAATGCCGGAAACCATTAATCTTTCATCACTGGAATCTCTTGGTTCACTGGGGCTTCGCCTTGTGTTCAGGCTTGTGGTGAAACAGCTTCACGGAGAAGTTGATATTTCCGCTGACCAGGGGACCAGAATCGCTGTGCGTTTTCCGTTTCCCGGGAAGTCCGGTACGCAGTGACTATAAAAAAAAGGGTTGATAGTAATGTAATCAACCCTTTTTTTTCATGGTGTTATTTTTTAATGAAGACAAATTATTCTGTTTCAACAATTTCCGCTTCAGGGGCATTTTTCTTTATTGATTCTATTCCATTAATGCAGCCCTGTTTTGTTTTATATCCTTCTCCCACTGCAATTATTTCTCCATTGGCTGCTTTAAGTCTGAAACGGTATTCACCTTTTCCGTCTTTGTACACTTCAAATTTCGCTGCCATTACTTACCTCCCTGATTGAAAAAATTTGCGCTGTAACTGGCCTGTTGATGCCATAAAAGTTTAAATTATGCAATCATAATTTTTGATTACGAAAGTCCCAGTTCTTTCTCAATGGTATGCATTTCTGCCTGAAGAGATGCCCTGTCAGGTGAATCCGGGGGAAGGTTGTTGAGCTTTGCACGCAGCACAAGGAGATGAAGCATTTTACGGTTTTCGCAGCAGTTAACTTTCATGGACCCTCATGTATCTAATGGCATGGTGTAATGGAAGATCTGCCGTTGAATATCGCAATCAATAAAAATTTTTTTTACCGGAAATTAACAGTTTTCATATTATAATAAAAAAAGAAAATGATTATAATCCTATAATGATAAAAAATATGATACCGCATAAAAGAACGGATGAAATAATTCAAAAAATGATGGACATATACCTATCATGAACATAGCTGGAAATAAAATATCCTTTTCCGGAGAATATATGAAGCGAATAAATGAAACCGATATACAGGAGATACTTGGCGCTGTCCAGGCCCTCCATGAGGCGCCGTTTGAATATCTGGCAGCAGTTATGCAGACTGAACAGCCTCCACTCTATGAGTATGTGAGCGCTGTTGAGGGAAACGGACTTTCTGATGCCGAACGAATGGTGCTGCTGCAGGGGGCAGTCATGGGATGGCATATTGTCCGGGAAACATGCGGCACGGGAACAATCATTGACAGTGAATATCTTTATAATCAGCTTGAGGAAAATATTGATCTTCTTGAAGAGCGTGACCGGGATCTGGGCGATTTTGACGAGGCGCTGTTCAGTGTTGTTGATGAGAGCGCCCAGCCGGTACTCCTCGGTTTTCTGATGGATTATGTTGTGGAGCAGCAGGATGAATACGATGGCGCGATCAGCGATGAGGTGGTTCCAGTCATTGTGCTGCATCTTAAAACGGTGATCGAGTCGCTTCTTGTGGATGGCCAGTGATATGCTGTCAGATTCCGGGACGAAAGGAGCGGAAGGGATTGATATAACACCATGACCGATGAACCGAAAAAATCACTGTTCAGGTCAATGACCTCAGCCGTTAAGAGCGGGATTAACCGCACCATGCACCATGAAACGGTACAGCGTATCATGGATCAGTTGTTGTCCCATGGGGTGAATGGAATGGGCCCCTTTATCGGAGCACAGGAACTTGCAGATGAATACCGCCGTAATGGCCGATACCGCTCTGTTGATGAAATGGCGGATTCCATGATACGGTGGGAATCGTCGAAAAACTTCGGCTCCGGATTTATCACAGGGGCAGGGGGCGCCGTGGTATTGCCAGTTGCAATTCCCGCCGGGATTTATTCTTCATGGGTGATACAGGTTCGCCTTGCAGCGGCGGTGGCGCTGCTCTATGGCCATTCTCTGTCAGATGATAAAACACGCACGTTTATCCTCCTTGCTCTCATGGGTGACCGGGCAAAGGATACCCTTAAAAGTACTGGTTTGACCGCGGCGAAAATATGGGGTGAACAGGCCGTGAAACGGATTCCCGCGGAAACCCTTGGCCGAATTAATCAGGCTGCGGGGTTCAGGCTTCTCGCTCACGCGGGGGAGGGCGGTGTCGTATCGGTGTCAAAGATTGTTCCTGTGGCGGGAGGAGTTCTGAGCGGACTCTTCGACGCTGTGGGATGTTATATCAC
>JAKQCH010000184.1 GCA_029573825.1 Spirochaetota bacterium
TTTCTTAATAATTCCGTTCTTGGATGATGAAGAAATAAATCGGTTCACTGAGCAAAACATACCTGTTTTCATAAAAAATAAGTCCTCCATGTGAAATTGTTGTATAGAATGTATGCCCTGATGGACACACGAATGTGAAACGGGGGTTTTATGCAAAATACCAGTCAGGGCCCGGAAAGATCAATTCATTTTCCTTCGTGAAATTAAAAAAAATTACATATCCAGACCTGTAAATATTGTCACTCCACATGCGGGAAATTGCATTGTAGCAGGGCCCCGAAAGACAGGCGCAGCGGGTAATGGGGATAAATATGAAACAGGCGATGACGAACAAAAGGAAACAAATACCCTCAATAGAAACCCTCTCCGCCACGGAGAGGGTGCGGCGAAGCCGGGGTGAGGTCAAACTGCAATCCATTCTCTAAATAAAATGAAACCCTTCCCTCCATAGAAGCCCTCGCCTAACGAAGGAGAGGGCGCGGCGAAGCCGGGGTGAGGTCAAACTGCAATCCATTCTCTAAATAAAATGAAACCCTTCTCTCCATAGAAGCCCTCGCCTAACGAAGGAGAGGGTGCGGCAGCGCCAGGGTGAGGTATTACCACATCTCCACCTTTCCGAATTTTACGTCGTGGCACAGGGCGCCTTCTTCAACGAGTTTCTCATAGACGCAGACCTGGTTCTTACCGTGTTTCTTCGCGTAATAGAGCGCCTGGTCCGCATGGCCCACGAAGGTGGTTGGCACGACCTTCGAGTTGACCTCAATCATCCCGAGGCTTATTGATATGTGCCCCACCTGGGGAAACTGATACGCCGCCACCTTTTCCCTGAAGCGGTCAAAGGCGAGAAACGCATGGCCTTCATCCTTCGCGCGGATAATCACCACGAATTCCTCTCCTCCGTAACGGAACAGAAGATCATCCTCACGGAAGGCCTTTGTCATCAGCCGCGACACCAGAATCAGCACCTCATCGCCGTACAGGTGCCCGTAGGAATCGTTGATTGTCTTGAAATTGTCAATATCCGCGATCCCGAGCCAGAACCCGCAGGAATCGTCAATGCGGTGACGCCTGGTATGTTCCGGTTCAAGTATTTTCTCACGGGTCTTCTTGAACTCGATAATTTTCATGATCCGGTCGTCAAAGGTCTTCCGGTTGAGAAGCCCCGTAAGGCGGTCCCGCTGGTTGTCATAGAGGAGGGTAATATAGTTGTGGTAAATTTTCAGGAACCCTTCAATGATATAGTTGTCAATCAGGGACCTGTCCTTCATGTGGACCGCGATGAATCCCACAATGTTGTCAAAAACGTGTACGGGGTGGATAACTATCCGCCGCCCCTCTTCATCTTCCCGCGTCAGGGAACCACCGGAACGCAGGGACTCGCCGAACAAAGACTCAAGGCGGGACCTGAAGGCGTCAATTTCATCAGGACCAAGCTCATGGACAGATCCGTTTTCATCGGCCTGTATAACGCTGTACACTTCCGGTGACCCGTGCCGTGTCTTGCAGAAGAGCACCCGGTCCGCCTCATAGAGCTCAAACAGGGTCTTTGCGAGGCTCATCTCTAAAAGTTCCGCGTCCCGCTGCTGGGTAATATCGATGACATAGTCAAGAATGTTCTGGTCATCATGTTCTTTCACGGCAGATGTCCCCTGTACAAAAAAATTTCCCGCCCCTTTCAGGCAGGAGTAATCCGGTAT
>JAKQCH010000209.1 GCA_029573825.1 Spirochaetota bacterium
CCGTGATCTCCTCTGCTGATAGATTTTTAAAGTCTATCTCGTCTAACAGTTGTTCAAGTTTTTCGTTTGTTTTTGCCATATCCTTTTCCTTGATCCTTAATATTTGATATGGCTATTTACACAATCTTTTTTACACCCTCTATCAACACCGCAGCCCGCGCGGAAACACTGCATTATGCCGCGCTTATTTCCTGCAGAGGAGCGGCATCAGCTCAATACCGCATTCCATTCTTCAATCCTGTCGGCGAGCTTTGAGAAAAGTTCCGTCGTGTCCCCTTCAATTGTGATTGATTCAATCGAGTCTCCCTGACGGATGCTGTTGACGGTTTCCATGTCGCTGTCGCCAACTGTGGCGCCGAACACGGTGTGCTTACCGTTAAGCCACGGTGTGGGGACATGGGTAATAAAAAACTGGCTTCCATTGGTGCCGGGTCCGGCGTTGGCCATGGAAAGGATTCCCGGCCTGTCATGTTTCAGCTCGGGTACGCATTCGTCCTCAAACCTGTACCCGGGGCCTCCCCGGCCGCTTCCCTCGGGGCACCCGCCCTGAATCATGAAATCCGCGATAACGCGGTGAAACGAGAGGCCGTTATAGTAGCCCTTCTGCGCGAGGTTTGCAAAGCTTGCGACGGTGACCGGCGCTTTTTCGGGGAACAGCGTGAGCTTTATCGGTCCCTTGTTTGTTGTTATTGTAGCTGTCAGTGTACTCATGGCATTACCTTCTTCCTGTTGTAATAATATGGAGTGGTACTCTCCCATGTATGGGCGAATGTGTCAAGAGAAGTTGTATGTCAGGCCCACGGTATTGTCATTTTGAAACAAGTGAAGCATTCAGCAGCTTGTTGCACGCGGGGCAGCACAGCAGATGAATGTTTGACAGAAACCGGTAAGGGCTTCGGTAATCGCGGACGGCCATGAGAGGCGCTTCACAATAAGGGCATATGGGGTATGTTCCTTTTTCGTCCGGATCAATGGCTACTGTTCGTGTTTTCATGTGTTCCTCGCACCTGTTTTTCTTCTGTTTTGTTGAGAATATAGTTTCCCTCGATTCTCACCACGGCGCTTCCGCCGAATGTCACCTGCGTCGTATCTCCGGACACTGTTGTACCGAGCCTGACGGTGTTGGGGTTGCGGATATCGCGTCCCTGCTCAATAATCAGGGGATTTCCATCCCAGAGGCGGTTCTTCATAAGATAATAACCCAATGCGGAATTGCCTGAACCTGTCGCGGGGTCTTCAAGGTACCCGAATTTCGGTGCGAACACCCGTGTGCGGTAATGGCATTCCCGCATAGTGGTGTTATCGGTAAATACAAGGATGATGTCGATATCGTTCTGAATACAGAAGTCCTTCAGTGATGCGATGTCCGGGAGGATGGAGGTGCAGCAGTCCAGAGTATCCACGGGTACCAGCAACGTGTTGAGCCCGCCGTTGATCATATCCACGGGGAGACCGGGCCGGATGTGATTATTATCGATACCAAGGGCCTCTGCGATGATGTCCGGGGTGAGTGTTGTTCCGGGATACTTCGGGAGAGGGGCCGATATATGGACGCTGTTGTCCTCCTGTATCCTGTTATACACAGTGAGGATTTCGTCTTTGACCCGTATCGGCACGGTTGCAGCAGCAAGAAGGGCAGGGGTGTTTTTGATGTAGTCATACATGGCTGCAATGGTCCCGTGGCCGCAGAAGTCCACTTCGCATTCTGAAGAGTAGTATCGGACATATACTGAGCCATTTTCCGGAAAGAGAAATACCGTCTCATTGACAAAACCTTTCAGTTCCGCCGCGAGGCGCTGCATTTCATCCGGGGTGATGTCGCCAGTGCTGTTAAGCCGTACGCAACCGGCGGGATTTCCAGGAGAATTGCCCTCGGTGAAGGCGTCAATTTTCTTAAAGATGAACTTCTTCATCGTCCCTTCAGTGATATTTTTATAGAAGGATACCTGCAATCCTGTTGTAAATAGCAGCATCCATGTTGTCCCAGATGTCAAGAACAATGGGGATTCTGGATGAAACAGCCATTGCAGAAAATTATATTTCGGTTGCAATACATTCATCATTGAAGAAATATGGCATCCGGAAGGACCACGCTTCTGCTGAGACATTTCGGAGGAGAGGGATGAAAATAGCAATTATTAACGGGAATCCCCGTGAGAGCGATCAGGCTTTTGACGGCTACCTGGAAACACTGGCGGCGTCCCTGGGAGATATGGATCATGAGGTGACAGTTCACGGACTTCGGGGGATGCAGATTATTCCCTGCCGCGGCTGTTTTGACTGCTGGGTAAAAACACCCGGTATATGCAGGTTCAAGGATGATGCTGTCGAACTTTGTAAGAGCTATATCAGTTCGAATTTTGTTGTTCTGGCGTCGCCGGTAATTATGGGGTATACCAGCGCGCTGCTGAAAAATGCGATGGACCGTCTCATACCCCTCATCCATCCGTATCTCCGGGATGAGCACGGAGAGGTGCATCACCTCCCGCGATACGATGCATATCCCCTGATGGGGCTGCTCCTTTCCCCTGAGCCTTCAACGGACAGGGAGGATGTTGAAATTATCACTGATATTTATCGGCGTGCCTGTATAAATGTGATGTCGGAGCTGAAATTCGTGGAATTTTCCGAAAAGCCCGCACGGGAGGTTGCGAATGCGATTAACAATAATTAATGGTTCCCCCAGAGGTGAAGCGAGCAATACCGGAGCGCTGTTTTCTCATTTTATCCGGGGTTTTGAAGAAACCAGCGGCAACAGGGCTGAAGTGCTGTATATAATAAAAAATCTCAAGACCCTCAATGTTCTTGTGGATGCATTCCGCACCGCCGAGGCGGTGCTTCTGGGGTTCCCGCTGTATGTTGATACCATGCCCGGATCATTCAAGATGTTTCTCGAAGCCCTGGAACCCCTTGCGGGAAGGGATAACAATCCCCCCATGGGATTTCTTATCCAGAACGGATTTCCTGAAACATATCATAACCGGTTTGCCGCGCGATACATGGAAAAGTTCGCGAAACGTATGGGATGCCGCTGCTTCGGGTCAATTCTGAAAGGCGGATGCGAGGGCCTTAGTATCCAGCCCGCATTCCTTACGGAAAAATATTTCACGTATCTTTATGAAATCGGAAAGGCCTTTGGCGAGAGGGGAGTGCTTGACGAAAGGCTGCTGGAAAAACTTGCACAGCCTGAACACCTTACATCGGAAAATATTGCCCAGGTGGTGCCATTCGTGAACAAGGCGCTGTGGGATTCGCAGCTTGAAGCGAATGGCGCTCTTGAGAAAAGTTTTGACAGGCCCTATCAGCCCTGACGGGCCGTAGCCGTGATGCCGGAAGGGCGTTTCGGTCATCGTTTCTGCCTGAGGGCTTCAAAAAAAGAACGCAGCAGTTCCTGTGACCGTTCTCCGAGCAGGCCGAATTCGATTTCCGGAACATGGTTAAGCAGCGGATTGCCGCATACGCTGAGCGCTGTACCGCAGGCGCCGTATTTGCTGTCCTGTGTTCCTATATATACCTTTCTGATGCGGGCGTGAACAATGGCACCGGCGCACATCGCGCAGGGCTCCTTGGTGACATACAGGTCGCAGTCGATGAGGCGCTCATTTCCAGTTATCTCTGATGCTTCCTGAATCGCAATTATTTCCGCATGGAGCACCGCATTCTGCCGGCTGCGGTTCCTGTTTCGGCCCCTGGCAATAATTTCACCATCGCGCACAATAACGGCCCCCACGGGGATTTCCCCTTCTGACGCGGCGGCGGCTGCCTCTTCAAGGGCTGCCTGCATGAATGGGATGTTTGCTTCTTCTATGGTGATGTCTGCCATTAGCTTCATTCCGCAGTTAGTATTTTTTTCATTCTGTGAATATCCGATGTATGCACTCCGGTTCAAGAAAGCAATGAAAAAATAGTATTTAAGCAATGTCAGTAATTTCTGAAAAATTACTGCTTTGGCAGTAAAAATAATAAAAAATGATGACTATATACACGATATTTATCAATATTGCTAATATTTACTGTTCTGGCAGTAAAATATATTGACTTTAAGCACAATTCCGTGATATCTTGTTGAAAACAGAGATAATTACTGCCAGGGCGGTAAAAATGATACCGGAAGAATTAGGAAAGATAGTTTTTTCCCACCGCAAGAAAAGCGGACTGACACAGAAACAGTTGGCGGATTTAGCAGGAGTTGGGAAAACAGTGGTGTTTGATATTGAAAAGGGAAAGGCAACTGTCCAGATGAATTCTCTGCTGAAGGTGCTTGAAGTGCTTAACATCACTGTTGAACTAAAAAGCCCCGTTATGAAACAGATGGAGCTGCACAATGAGGAGCGCTAAAGTTTATAATTTCGGGATTTATGCCGGGGACTTCTTCGAAGAAGAAAAAGGGAAAAAATACCGCTTCAGGTATTATGATGAGTATTCCGGTCCCCCGGTATCGTTAACACTCCCTGTTGAGCAGAAGGAGTATGAGTTTAACAGCTTCCCGGCGTTCTTCGACGGACTGCTTCCTGAGGGGATGCAGCTTGATGCCCTGCTTCGTAAGGCAAAGATCGACCGCAATGATAACTTCTCAATTCTTGTAATGACAGGAAAAGACCTTGTGGGATCGGTAACCGTTGAGGGAGGCTAATGAATATCTGCCCGATAACATACCAGGAATGCGGTGATGACAGGTATTCCATTAAAGGTCTGCGCAGCCTGAACCTGACGAAGCTCCATGACCTTCCCTACACACAGGAGGAACAACTCCGTGAGGCCGCGATGCGGGCCGATAAAATGTCTATCCAGGGAGTGCAGCCGAAACTCAGCGCGAAACTTGATGTCAGAGGGGGGGGCTTTGCGGTTGTTGACCGCGGTGGTGAATTTATATTGAAACCGCAGAACGTGATGTTTCCGGAACTTCCTGAAAATGAATCATTGACCATGAAACTCGCAGGGCTGGCTGGTATTGAGGTTCCTCTGAATGGCATGATATATTCTTCTGACGGTCGGTTTACATATTTCATTAAAAGGTTTGACCGGTACGGGAAAAATAAAAAAGTCGCTGTCGAGGATTTTGCCCAGCTCGCGGGAATGAGCAGGGAGACAAAGTATGATTACAGCATGGAAAAACTCGTTCTTCTCATCGACCGTTTCTGCACGTTCCCGGCTATCGAAAAGGTAAAATTATTCCGCCGGACATTGTTTAACTTCCTCACCGGCAATGAAGACATGCACCTGAAAAATTTTTCTGTTATTGTACGGGATGATAAAGTTACGCTCTCCCCGGCGTATGATCTTCTAAATACCACAATTGCCTTATCCGATCCGAAAGAAGAAATTGCTCTGCCGGTAGGAGGAAAGAAAAACAATCTCACGAAGGAACTGCTGATAGATTATTTCGGCAGGGACAGGCTGCAGCTTAACCACACGATTGTCTCGCAGCAGCTTGCCGCCCTGAGCGATTCAAGAAAAGGGTGGGAGGAAATGATTACCGCATCTTTTCTCTCGGAGGGGATGAAACGGAAATACCTGAAGATGATTAATGAAAGGAGCGGGTGCGTTGGGCTTTAAGTTGATAAACAGTGAATAATGTACCAAACAGTGTTAAATCGTCAATAACGCTTCCCCCATAACCTTCTCAATTCTCTCAATCGTTTTCA
The DNA here is from genome assembly GCA_029573825.1 of Spirochaetota bacterium. Lineage (GTDB taxonomy): Bacteria > Spirochaetota > UBA4802 > UBA4802 > JAGODF01 > JAKQCH01. The sequence continues at coordinate 5,646 of JAKQCH010000209.1, forward strand.
ATGTTGGATTCGCCGTTTTGGGATTTTCATATTTCTGATAGCTTTGAAAGTTGATGCCCATAAGCTCGACAGCCTTTTTCTGTGAAAGGCCCTTTTCAGCTCTTTTTTTTAATTTCAACCATGCCGCAAAGGCGAACCGCCGGTCAGGATGTATATGGTACATATTTTTTCCTGTGAAAAGGGGCCGGTAACGTGATATTCCCTTCAAGAGGATTGTCAGCATTTCACTGTTGACAATTTGACAAAGTAGTAAATAATCTGTATATACTATATAGTGTTAATTATCGGAGATGCTGTTTGAAATTTGATGATCTAATCAAAGCTTTCAGGAATGCCAGATACAGAATTACAGATCATGCAGTTGAAGAAGCATACTTTGATG
>JAKQCH010000215.1 GCA_029573825.1 Spirochaetota bacterium
TCAAGGGCGATGGTTCCCTCGTTGAAATGGGGCGTAAAGCCCATGACGGCGTTCACGAAAATTGTTTTTGCGTTCATGAAGTCCTTCCTGACTTCAGGCTCGTCAAAGGATTCCTTCGCCACGTCAAGGACATAGTTGAGCTTCTGCCCCGGCTTCAAATCGGAAATTTTATGCACACGGTACTGCCCTTCCTTTCTCCCTTCCAGCGTGTCGGACTCCACAATAAAGGGAAGCTCTATCAGCTTGCCGGGATACTGCGCCGCGAAATCGACAAATTTCTTTGCAGAGGCAAGATCATCAGCCTCAATTCCCTTAATCGCGATGTCATACTTCGCGCATAAATATGCATTATAAATAACCCCCCCCAGGACCAGATAGTCAGCTTCCTTGAGCAGGGTAAACATCGGATCAATTTTTGTGTCAAACTTCGATCCCGCAACCACCGCCACGAAGGGACGTCCGGGGCTGTAAATCCGGGCGAGGTTTTCAATCTCCTTCTGCATCAGAAATCCGGCGTACGAGGGAAGGTACTTCGCCACCAGCACGGTGGAAGCGTGCGCCTGCCATGAACCGAAGGCGTCATTTACAAATATATCAGCGAGTCCCGCGAGCTGGTGCGCGAAACGGTCAGCGTCATCCCCCTTTGCCTCTTCGCCGAAAAACCACCGGGTATTGGGAAGGTAGATCCCGTCAATTTTATCTTCCTGCAGCTCCCGAATGAGGTGGTTCACGGAGGTCTCGATTCCCATGTATCCCTTCTTCTCATCACGGTAAAAGTCGGGAATCTTCATTGTGATGTGAAGCTTTTTCTGGATATACTCCACAATCGGCTGCACCGAGGTATCAGGTGAAATTTCAATACCCCCGGTTTTTTTATCACGCGGGCGGCCCACATGGGTCATGAGAATAATCTTACCACCTTTGGCATTAATATAGTACAGGGTACCCAGTGTAGCATCAATCCGGTAGGGATCAAATATCTGTCCCTTCTTTACGACATTGTGATCAACCCTCACAAGAACGACTTTACCCTTCAGGTCCGCGTCCTGAAGTCGCGGCAGATTGACGATGTTCATTGCGCTATCCCCTTTCGATAATTTTTTCACCGTGCCTACTGCATGGATACAAAAGTATGTTCTCAAAAAAATTCAGGCGTCAACACAAATCCCCGAATCCGGTATTACTGAAATTTCACCGCAATCAGGGTCACGTCATCACGGGCGGCGGCCGTTGTTTCCTTCAGCACCGTTTCCTTTACGTCTGTAACAAGTGCCGACGCGCTCCGATTCCTGTCTTTTCTCGCAATCTCATGGAGGTCCTCTATGCTAAACACTGAGCCTGCCTCCTTCTCCACAAGGCCGTCCGTAAAAAGCAGAAGGATATCGCCCCGGTCAAAGGTCATGGTCCTCTCCACGAAAACACTTTCCTCAAGTATTCCGAGGGGCCTCCCACCCGCCTGAAGCATGGAAAAGCTGTCGCGCTGTTCCGAGTAGCACACCTGGTTGTTGTGGCCCGCAGAGGCATAACGGATTTCCCGGCGGTCGATATCGACAAGACAGTAAAAAAAAGTGCAGAACATCCCGCTGCGCGATTCTCGGTAGACCCACTTATTGACCCGTGCCAGGAGTTCGCCGGGTTCACAACACTGCGCTGACTCGAAACGGAGTGCGTTGCGGACACTGTTCATAAAAAGCGCCGCGGTAATTCCCTTGCCAGAGACATCGGCAACCGCTATGCTGAAGCGTCCTCCCGCAAGCGCTGAAACCTCGTAAAAGTCCCCCCCCACTGAGTGGGCCGGCATGGAAAATGCGCCGATATCAGCCCCCCTGATCCCTTCGGGAATCCCCGAAAGCGCCATGGCCTGGATTTCCGCGGCAATCGCGAGGTCCTTCTCCATGATCTCCCGTTCGATATCACGCTTCTGCAGCATGACATTTTCGTATGTTTCCGCCACCTGGTTGGCAATCGTGGAAAGCACCCGGAGATCGAATGAGTCGAAAATATCGCCCCGTGGTTTGTCCGTAACATTGAGAACACCGATCACTCTATCTCTGAGTTTCATCGGCACACAGAGAAACGATTTGGAACGGTACTCCCCCACCCTGTGCATGGATATTTGATAGCGGGAATCATCATCGATATTATACACCAGCATGGGGTCTCCGGTCCTGATCACATGGCCCATCAGGCTGTTGTCCAGGTCGACGGGAAACTTCTTCTCCTGAGTGGACACGAAATACTTTACGTCCTCACACCTTTCATCAAGGATAACGAAGGAACACCGGCCGGCGCGGATTACTCTGTTTACCGCGTGAAGTATTTTACCCAGGAACACCTCGATGTCCAGGGTAAAGTAAATGGACTGCGCGATTTCATAAATACAGGTCAGCTCATCGACGCGGTTTTTCAGGTTCACCACCAGCTCCCTGTTGTTGATGGCAACCGCCGCCGCATCCGCCAGGTACTGCAGCATCATAAGGTCATTGGGAACAAAGCCCTCAGGGGACATGGAATTCACCGCCTCAAGCACCCCTATCCGCACGCTCTTTACCATTACCGGTACCGCGATGAGGTCCCGTGTCTTAAAACCGCTGGACCTGTCAATGTCCTGACAGAAACGGTCGTCCCCGTCAACATCACTGATAAGAACACTTTCTCCTGTCGCCGCGACATGTCCCGCCAGGCCTTCACCGATCTTGAGCCGCCTGTCCCTGATTATCTCCCCCTTTTCGCTGATCACAATATCAAAAATCAGCTCGTTGGTTTCCCTGTCTATGAGGAGAAGGGAAGCTCCTTCAACGCCGATCAGATCCTTGGCGGAATCAATGATCATTGAGATGAGGTCCTGAAAGTTCATCTCGGAATTGATTTTGTTCATTATCTCAATCAGCTTCGGGTACTTGTTCATAAACAATCCTTATAGGTTTTTGCAATACCTGTAACCGGAAATTTTCAACATCTCACCGCTCGATAGCATGATTGTACTGTATTCATTGTATACAGTGCAACTACAATTTTTTCCTGTACAGGTGTTCAATATTGTACCGCAAAAAAAAGGACTGCCGTTCTGCGGCAATCCCATTTTCTTCGTATCCGGTAAATAATAATCACGCTATTTTGTTCGATTTTCTCCATATTTTCATTTCCTGTGCTTCCTTTACCAGCTGCTCCCTGAAATCGGGGTGGGATATGCCGATAAGGGCTTCCGCACGCTCCCAGGTCGATGTCCCTTTCAGCTGGGCGATACCGAACTCAGTGGCCACATAATGGGTAATGGACCTCGGTACAGTAACCACGGAGCCAGGGGTAAGGGTCGGACGTATCCGTGAGTGAAGATTCCCTTCTTTATCCTCAAAGGTTGAGCTGAGACAGATAAGCCCCTTCCCTCCGTGAGACATGAAGGCACCGAAGATAAAATCAAGCTGCCCGCCGGTACCGCTGATCTGCCTTGTTCCTGCCGTCTCGGAACAGACCTGTCCGAAGAGGTCCACCTCAATGGCGTTATTTACCGCGATAACCTTTTCATTGAGCGCCACAATACGGGGATCATTCACATAGTTGACCGGATAGGAAGCGCAGGTCGGATTGTGGTGAAGAAACTCATAGAGTTTGTTGGTGCCCATGGCAAAGGTGTAGGTCATTTTAAAACGGTCAATGCTTTTCCTCGCGCCGGTTACGCGCCCCTTGTTGTAGAGGTCAACACAGGAGTCCACAAGCATCTCCGTATGGATGCCGATGTCCTTCAGGTCGCTGTCCGCAATCATCTGCCCGATGACGTTGGGAAGACCGCCGATACCAAGCTGGAGGCATGTACCGTCCTCAATCTCCTTCATGATGTGTTCCGCGATCTTACGGTCCGTATCCGTGGGAGGAGCCGGCGGTACCTGGGGAAGAAGGCTGTTTTTCCCTTCCACAATATAATCCACACGGGAGATATGAACCGATTCCTGGTTTCCCCCCAAACAGTAGGGAACATGTTCATTGACTTCAATGACTATCTTTTTCCCTTTGGCGATGGCGGCGCTTGTTACAGAGTTCGCGAGACCGTAATTAAAATATCCCCGCGGGTCCATCGGACTTGTGGTGAGAAACACTACGTCGTAATCAACATATTTTTTTATGAATCTCGGCCCCTGATGGTACACGATTGAAACGTAATTACAGAGATTATTATCATGAAGTTTCCGTGAAAGGGCGCTGAAGTGATAGTCATTCATAATAACATGCTCCCGCTTCGGATCAGCGGCGACTATCTGCGGCATTCTGGTGAAACAGACGCTCCTGAGGTCAAGGTTATACAGCTCGGGTATCCGTTTTGCCAGTGCCGCATCAAGGGCTTCGGGAAAAAGGACAAATTCCCCGTAGAAAAGCCGGTCTCCGGACTTTACCATTTCCGCCACCTTCTCCGGAGTAGTAAGCTTCTGTTTATATTCCCACATTTCTATATCACTCATATACTACCATCCTTTACAATCTTGAATTAATAATTGGTGTACGCAGTTTCCCGCTTACTTCTTGTTGCTTTTCACCCAGATATTCATTTCATCAGCAGCCCTGATAAGGCCGTCACGGAAATCCGGATGGGCGATACTGACAAGCAGTTCCGCACGCTCCCAGGTGGATTTACTTTTCAGCTGCACCACACCGTACTCCGTCGCGGCATACTGCACGAGGGAACGGGGCACTGTCACGATTGAACCGACCCGCATGGTGGGGGTAATTGTGGAATGGACCACACCCTCCCTGTCGGTAAACGTCGAGGGCAGGCACACGACCCCCTTGCCTCCATGGGAATTAAAAGCCCCCATGATAAAGTCAAGCTGTCCCCCTGACCCGGATTTCTGGACCGTACCGATGGTCTCAGAGGAAACCTGACCGAAGATATCCATTTCCAGGGCTTTATACGTTGCAAACACTTTATCGTTCATCGCGATAACCCGCGGATCGCTGATATAGTTCACCGGATACGACGCGCAGCTGGCATTCTGGTGAAGATAATCGTACAGCTTCCTTGTTCCAATGGCAAAGGTATAGGTCATTTTATATTTGTCGATATTCTTCCGTGCGCCGGTGACCGCCCCTGACCTGTTGAGGTCCATGCAGTATTCCACAAGGAGTTCTGTATGGATGCCAAGGTCCTTTATCCCGCTCTCCGCGATCCTCCTTCCGAAGGCATTATGGAGTCCTGTAATCCCGAAATTTATGCAGCATCCGTCTTCAAGCTCTCGCATCAGCAGGTCCGCGATTTTGTTATCGGCTTCCGTGGGCTCAGGAAGCGCGATGTCCGGCAGAGGGGAGTTATTGCCTTCGACGATTTTATCGACCCGCGAAATATGAATCGATTCCTGATTCCCTCCAAGGCAGTAGGGAACATTTTCATTGACTTCAACGATAATTATTTTTGCTTTGCTGATACTTGCGCCGGTACCTGAATTCGCAATACCGAAGTTGAAAAACCCCTGGGCGTCCATGGGACTCACGGTGATGAAGGAGACATCCGCCTCCTGGTATTTCTTCAGCACCCTCGGCCCCTGATGATATGTATTGGGAATATAGAAACAGAGATTTTCCTCTCCCAGCTTTCTGGAGACAGGACCAAAATAATAGTCGTTGAGAATAAAATGCTCCTGCCCGGGGTCAGCCTCCACAATCTTCGGGACACGGGTGAAATATACGCTGCGGACGTCAACATCCCTCAGTTCCGCTGCGCGTTTCGCCAGGGCCTCGTCAAGGGCTTCGGGAAACAGTCCAAACTCGCTGTACAGGACCCTGTCTCCCGACTTCACCATTTGAACCGCTTCTGCGGCGCTGGTCAGTTTTTCCTGATACTTACTTTTGAATTCCTCACTCATCGGACTCCACTCCTGGTAAAATTTGAAAAATAGAACGCTGTTATATTTTTATTACGTTATCAGTATACCCCTGTTTCAGAATCATACAAAAAAATTACTTTCATGACTATAATTTGGCAAATGCGGGTGGAGCGCCAAAAGGCGCGGAATTGCAAACTCGCTGTTGTGCGAAGACGGTGCGCACTACCACAGTGGGGCGGTACAATACAAGGGGTAGTGTACCAAAGATTTCATTTGTTAATCAGTATTTTAAGAAAAGAGGAATTTTGTGGCAATTGATGATATACCGGGTTAGATAACATTTCGCCCATCGATTAATGAATCTGATAATATTTTTCCATAAATTGCCGGGGTGAAACAATAACAGTTTTGTTAAATTCTTTTAAAACTAATA
>JAKQCH010000241.1 GCA_029573825.1 Spirochaetota bacterium
AAGGAAAAGGATATGGCAAAAACAAACAATAAACTTGAACAACTGTTAGACGAGATAGACTTTAAAAATCTATCAGCAGAGGAGATCACGGGACCGGACGGACTTCTTAAACAGCTTTCCAAGCGCATGATTGAAAAAGCGATGGAAGCAGAGATGGAAGAGCATATTGGTTATGCGAAGCACCAGCGAACACCAGGAGTAACCGCCAACGCCCGGAATGGTAAAAGCTCCAAAACCGTGTCAACGGAAATAGGTGATATTCCGATAGAAGTTCCCCGTGACCGGAATGGAGAATTTGAGCCCAAGATAATTCCCAAACACCAACGCCGATTTACCGGCTTCAATGACAAGATAATCTCCATGTATGGTTTGGGAATGACAACCCGCGATATACAGAAACATCTTCAAGAGATATACCATGTTGAGGTATCGCCAGAATTGATCAGCAATGTGACCGATGCGATCATGGACGATGTGCGGGAATGGCGAAATCGACCTCTTGATACCATGTATCCAATAGTATTTTTTGACGCGCTTGTGGTAAAGGGGCGGACTGACGGCAGGGTGGCCAATAAATCGGTGTATATGGCCATAGGGATCAATCTGGACGGCCAGAAAGAGGTATTAGGCCTCTGGATAGCCGACACGGAAGGAGCCAAGTTCTGGATGAGTATTGTCACTGAATTAAAGAACCGTGGTCTCAATGATATTCTGATAGCCTGTATCGACGGTTTGAAGGGATTTCCTGAAGCCATCAATGCGGTATATCCTGAAACCCGAATTCAGTTGTGTATCGTCCATATGGTAAGGAACTCAACAAGGTTTGTCAGCTGGAAAGAGCGCAAGGAAATATGCGCAGATCTCAAGATGATTTATGCGGCAGTGACTGAAGATGAGGGGCTGCATGCGCTTGAATTATTTGCCGGGAAATGGGATGCGAAATATCCGATGATCTCAAAATCATGGCGTGATAACTGGCATAACCTCAATGAGTTTTTCCAGTATCCGGATGATATCAGGAAAGGAATCTATACGACCAATGCTATTGAATCGCTCAATGCAAGCCTCAAGAAGGTAACGAAGAAGAGGTCAGCATTCCCAACTGACGACGCGATCTACAAGGTGCTCTATTTGGCCTTGACGAATGCTTCAAAGAAATGGACGATGCCAATTAGAAATTGGGGTGCTGCTATCAATCAATTTGCAATTCACTTTGAAGGAAGGGTGCCGATTTAAATAGGTGTAAAAAGGCTATTTACACAAAAAATCTGACACCCTCCATTTAGTAATGTCGTTACAGCGCATAACAAAGCTTACACGCTGCGCTCGGAGTACCTCGCTTGGGCTTCGCCACATCGCGGAAAAGGCACCGCGACGTCGTGTAAGCAAGACGTTGTACAAAATTTTTTCGCTCTTCTCTATCTACCTACATTTGGTTTTATCCATTTATTATTCAAAAGATATCCATGCAATAAATTTATTCTGATCGAGATATTTATCTTGACGACGTATCTATATATTGATACACTAACTTATGAATAAAAACGATTGTATTGCATATAGCGGCAGCTTCTATACCATTGAATGGTATTACGATGAAAAAGGTAAAAGTCAGGCATATGAATATTACATGACTTTATCTGATCTTCAAAAAAGAAAACTTTTAGTTTTGTTTAAACGTATGGGTGATTATGGTAGAATTCACGATATAACCAAATTTCGATATGAAGGTGACAGCGTTTTTGTTTTTAAACCTCAACCTGATAGATTCCTTTCTTTCTTTGTGAAGGAAAAGAAGATCATTATAACATCAGGTTTTAAAAAGAAATCACAGAAGTTGCCACAAGATGAAAAAACGAAAGCCATCAATTACCGCAAAGAATATTTTAGAAGATTATCAGAGGATACATATTATGAAAAGTAAAACAGAAAAAGTGTTAAGTACATTTGACCAATTCATGCAAGACTCAAAGCAAAAAGAGAAATTCGACAAAGAGTATAGTAAATTTCTACTGAAAGAATTTTTACTCGAAGCGATGAATGAAAATCATATTTCCGTCAGAAAGCTTGCTGAAGAATCAGGGGTATCGACGAGTATCATTCAAAACATAAGGTCGGAAAAGACAACAAATATTACATTCAGTACTTTAAATTCTCTTATGACTGCATTAGGTTATAGAGTGATAATTGAAAAGATTGAAAACAAAGCTAAAAGGAAAAAGACAAAAAGTGTAGTATAAATGGCGAAAAAACTTCGCACAACAGCGGGTTACCGCGGCGCCCGTCCGCAAACGACAGCGGCCCCGCTTGGGCTTGCGCCACATTCACTTCTTTTACTCTATCATGAAATTTTTTCCTTGCAATTGAAACCACAGCAGCGACAAATATTGACCAGCGGTGTCTTTCGTGAACGTCGGGTATGCTTTGACGTTAGCCAAAAAGGCCTCAAATGCATAACAATAGACTTGACAATGCATATGACATATATATATTGTATGCATATGGAGAATTATTATGAGAACTACAATTGACATCCCTGAAAGTTTAATATCTGAAGCCATGAAACTAACCAATATTAGCACTAAAACTGATGTTATTAAAGAAGCTTTGGTTAATCTTATACAAAGAGAAAAGATTAAACATTTAAAGCTTTATTATGGCAAAATTGATCTCAATATTGATCTCAACAAGCTCAGAAAAAGATGAGCCGGGTACTCGTTGATTCTTCAGTTTGGATTGAATACTTCCGCGGAAGTAAGAGTATTGGTGTTTCCACTTTTAATGAATTACTTGATAATAACCAATTATGTATTAACGACTTGATACTATCAGAATTATTACCCTCCATTCTGCATCAGAAAGAATATCATGTTGTTGATTTATTGAAATCAATTAATAATATTCCAATAATTATTGATTGGTACGAAATAATAGATTTTCAAACCAAAAATATTAAAAACGGCTACAATAATATTGGAATACCTGATTTGATAATTATACAAAATGTATTACAAAATAATCTCGTTTTATATTCTATTGATAAGCATTTTACTTTTTTACAAAAACTCTATAAATTTAAACTATTGTGATGGGCTGCGGCCTCTTCGGCCAACTAAGCATTCCCGCTTCGTCGCTGCGCTCCTCGGCCTGCGGCACACCGCACAAACGGCCGCGCGGCGTCGGGTATGCTTTGACGTTATAATTTAATAGACGGCATTACTGCGGCGCACGTCCGCAAACGGCAGCGGACATGCTTGGGCTTGAAGCCACATTCACTTCTCCACTCAGTACAAAAAAAGTCCTTGAAAGAATATAAATGACTTTAACAACTATCGACCAGTCACACTGTCATGAACGTCGGGCACCCGCGTGACGTTGCATGCAATAAACTGGCACAATGAATTTACAGACGCTTTCAAAAGACAATAAGCAAAATGAATACACAAAAATATTTGAAGAACTCATGACCAATAATAGTTTGGACAATTATAAATGATTGAATTTAGAGCAAATAAACCAACAATCCAAGAATATAGAAATCTTTACGAAAGTACCGGATGGGTTTCAGTAAAATCTATTTCTGACGTTATGCTACAAAAAGCTATTGAAAATTCATGGTTCTGCGTTTCGGTATATGACGATGAAACAATTATTGGTATAGGTCGATTAATTTCTGATGGTGCTCTTTATGCATTCGTCTGTGATATGATTGTTCTTCCTTTATATCAACGCAAAGGTATTGGAAGCACAATTCTAAGAATGCTGAAGGAAAAATGCAACGAAACTGGTTTTCAACGGGTTTGGCTTTTCTCTGCACCAGAACGAATTGAATTCTATGTTAAAAACGGATTTGAGAAACGGCCAGAGAATGCACCTGGAATGCAGATGATTAGAATAGGTCAATAATTATTTAACATGCAGTATGAAAGCGAGATGTCCTAAATTCCAAGAATCAAAGACCGGTGGCGAAGAAAGAAGAATTACACTATGGTAGATGCCAGTTTACAGCATGCAACAGGCGCACTCACCCATAATTCTGCTCCATTTCATTCTGCAGAACTTCGGGTGAGTGCGCCTGCCCGTTAAATAAAATTGAACCCCCTACATTTCTCCGCCACAATATTCTCTCCGCATAAATTTTCCGCTCGCGATTCTGTAATGAAATGAACATTTACAATATAAATTTCAGTTGCAATTAATCATAAAAATTATTACTTTGTAATTACTTTAATGAGGTGTAAAATGATAGCAAAAGTAATTCAGATAGGAAACTCAAAAGGCATAAGAATCCCAAACCAGATATTGAAAGAAATGAATATTGAAAATCAAATAGAACTGATAATCGACGACAATAAGAATGAAATCATTCTCAAACCTGTTCACAAAACACGTGAAGGATGGAATGATGCATTTAAGAAGATGAAATTATCATCAGATGACAAACTCATTATTGATGATTCTTTAGACCTAAATGATTGGGAATGGTAAAAGTGGAAATATTTCAATATGGTATTTATTTGGTAAATTTAGACCCGACAATAGGCCATGAAATAAAAAAAACCCGCCCATGTTTGATCATATCGCCGGATGAAATGAACCAGAATATTCAAACTGTCATCATTGCTCCAATGACAACAAAGTCTCATAAATATCCGACCAGAGTACCAGTGACCATCCGGAACAAGAGAGGCTGGATTGTTTTAGATCAGATAAGAACCATAGATAATCAGCGGCTCATTAAAAAAATCGGTAAAATTAACAGCCAAACGATTAAAGAAGTAAAAGGAATAATTAAAGAGATGCTTATTGATTGACTTTTTGTTATAAAATATTTCACAAATTCTTTTTCGCATTGGGGTTCAACTTTATTTAACAGCGGATTACAGCGGCGCCCGTCCGCAAACGGCAGCGGCCGTGCCTGGGCATCGCCACATTCAATTATCCACTCACTGTAAAATATAATTCTGCGAACATGAAACCGCGTCATGCATTCACAATATCACAGCAATCACCGTATAGAAACACATTTTAATTAAAGTTTCGCGACCGATATTTTACAATAAGTGCATTATAATTGTTATTGTCACCCATGACGTGAACATTATTACCGAATCCATATCGTGTTATTCCGATAATATATCCCGCTGAATAAATATTGTTACCATCACGGCATATTCCGGAAAAAGAAGATCTAACAGATCCTTCGAAGGTTGTCCGTGCCCAGTGCGCTGTTCCATTGCTGTCATACTTCACCAGTATCGCATTGACGTCATTAAAACCAGTCGCTGCTGACCCGTTTGCTGTTACGCCCGGTCCGAAGGTATATGCGCCTGAACCTTCGACCTCTCCGGCGGCATAGACAGCATCATCGATGACTGCTGTTGCATAAAAGCTGGAACCGATGGCGCCTGTACTCACTGTCCTCGCCCACTGTGCTGTTCCATTGAAATTGTATTTCACCAGCACAACATTACTCTGTGTATATGGACCAGCAGCCGTTATACCCGTACCGAAATCATATGAACCTGTACCCCAAATGACTCCTGCCCCATAGACACCATCACTGCCGGCACTTACCGAATTAAACCTTGATGTAGAACTCCCTGCAGTTACCGATCTTGCCCATAGCGGTGTTACATTAAAACCATATTTAACAATTACGACATTGTGTAAATCTGATATCCCGCTCACAGTAACACCCGCATCAAAAGTAAAAAGGGCTGAGCCTCGAATATGGCCAGCACAATATACACCGTCATCACCAATCGCCACAGATTGGAATACTGAATAATCTGAACAGGCGCTGACAGTTCTTGCCCACTGGGCGGCACCATCAAAACCATATTTGACCAATACCACATTGAATTGAGTATGTTTACCTGCTGCTGTCACCCCCGGGCCAAAGGTAAATGTTCCCGTTTCGTAGATAAATCCCGCCGCGTAAATACCATCATCACCCACTGCAACACATTTAAAATGGGAAGAAGCCGAACCTGAACTGACTGTCCGCGCCCAAAGGGCATTCCCATTAAAATCATATTTTACTATTATAACACTATTAGCGCCATTCGCGGAAGCTGCCGTTATTCCCGGCCCAAAGGTATAGGTACCTGTCCCATTAATCAAACCTGCCGCATATATTCCATCATGACCTCTCGCAACAGAAAAAAACTCCGAATTTTCTGTTCCCGTAGTTACTGATTTCGCCCACTGCGCATTTCCTTCAGGATTATACTTGACAATTACTGCATTATGACAATTATCCCCTGCACCTGACACGGAAACACCTTCACCCAGAATATAGACAGCGTTTTTATCAATATAACCAACTGCATATACTCCACCATCCCCGGCGGTTGAAGAATAAAAATATGATTCCGTCCCGCCGGTGGACGTCCGTGCCCAGAGCGGTATACCTTCAACATCGATGTCCCTGATTACATCATTATACAGATCACCGCATGATACAGCTGCCATCAGGACAGCGGCAGAAACCAGCATCAGCAGCAACGGCAATTGTATCTTTTTCATGCTTCCCATTGACGCCTCCCAATCAGAACATCACATTCAGACCGACAGAAAATGTTATCATCTTCTGTAAACCGCTCGATTCAAACAGAACACCATAGCCGCCTCCGGCAAACACATGCATCATGCCATTAATGCTGTACGCAAGGGTAAGGGCCCCCAGGGCCATCGGCTCAAACGCGCTTTTCTCTGAGTTCTCCCGCAGGATTGTGGTCATATCGTATTTTTTATATTTTATTCCAATATAGGCGTACCCGCCATTCACTTCAGGGACAAGAGAAAGGCCGCCGAACAGCGCAAACCTGTATCCGCAGGAAACCAGCGCCGGCACAATATACGATGAATCGACGTCTTCATGCTCTCCCGAAAAAATCCAGTATCCGCCGGTTATCCCGATTGAAAGATGGGAAATGAATACATCAGGAAACATCAGTTTCCCGAGACCTCCGTAACCGCTCCCGATGAGATCACCCAGGGCGCCTCTCGGTAAAATATACCATCCGGAAAATTCCAGAACAAAACCGGCACTTAAAGGCAGGCTGCCATATCCGCCCGACTGATAGCCCATATCGTCAACCGAGAAAACCGCAATATCTTTTTCATCAAGTCCGGGGGGTATTTCGAATACAGTCTCCCGCACTGTGCCAATGCGGACCGGCGGATTGCTGTTATTATTATACACCCGGTATTCCTTCACTGTGCCGTCAACATCACGCACGGGGTCCCACTGAAGAATTTTTTTTCCTGCAGTATCGCCGCGGACATGCCCGGTATCTCCCTTCTGCAAGCGGACATTCTCCGGCGCCGGGGGCGGTATATTTTTCGTCTTCACCGTAATTTCGTTGGAGGGCGTGGACTCGTCACCTTCGCGAGCCACGGCGGTGACGTAGAGCTTGTACTCCGTGTTGCTCTTCAGGTCCTCCACGGTGAACCGGCGGGCGCCTGTATCGTCCACCACGCGAAACTTCGGGTCGGCGGGGCCTTTCAGGTATATTTTGTAGGTATCCACCTGATTGTACGGGGGCTGCCACTTCAGGCGTATACGGTCCGTCTCCGGCTCCCCCTGAAGCCCTGAAGGATTCCGCCGGGCAATGAAGAGCACCTCTTCACGTTTAAGGGTAAATTCTTCGGGTCGATACAGCTCTTTCCTGAAGGTATAGGTTTTGCGGTCCTCGTCCACCATGTAGCCGACAACTCCCTTCCCGTCGGCCTTCTGGACATAGACCCGTCCCATGTAGAGCTCCGTATACAGGAGCCGCATAATGTCGCGACGCTGTATCACCTCCCGCTTTTTGTCAGCTTTGCGGAGCACCACGGAGGCTGCGTTCTCCGATACGATTGTGCCCTCCCGAATCTGGCCGTCCTTCAGGAAGACGTATTCCCCGAACAGAGACCCCGTTCCGGACACTGCACAGAGTACACATACGCACATCATGCCAATCCGCGTCTTCATGGCGCTGCTCCGCTTTTTTGTTTTTTTTAATCAAATCACTGACAACAGCGATACCTTCAAAGAATCATCACCATGCTGCTCCATCTTTTATTGATTAATACAATGTTGTCAATATTATTTCACATTTTCGAATTTTTTCACCCCTCGTCTGAATTTTTGATTCATGGATTTATTTTAGTTAAATCTATTGTTTATCACTAACAAAAAATACTTCTCCCGTGAAAAGAAGATACTCCACCGGCTGCCGGAAAAAAATGTAATTGCCAAATAAACCTATACCCGCTACCTTTCTGACTCCGGAAACACGAAACAGTGTAAATCATATATACAGGCGCGGGTATCATGGTACAGGTGACAGGTCTTAAAAAATATTTCAAAACCAGGAAGAGCGGCCTCCTTGAAAAGCCGGGAGTCCTTAGGGCAGTGGACGATATATCGATCACCATACCGGCGGGGAAGACCCTGGGCCTGGTGGGTGAAAGCGGCAGCGGGAAAACCACCGCTGCGCGGTCAATACTCCGGCTCATTGAGCCCGACAGCGGCCGCGTTTCCATTGGAGACACCGATGTCACGGCCCTTCCCGGAGGGGACCTTCGGCGCTTCCGGCGGAACATGCAGATCGTGTTTCAGGACCCCTACAGCTCCCTGAATCCCCGCATGACCGTGGGAAAAATAATATCGGAACCCCTGAAAATTCATGAAGACCTTTCAAAGAAGGAGCTCCGCGACCGCATCACCGAACTCCTGTCCCTGGTGGGGCTTCAGGATGAACATGCCGACAGGTATCCCCATGAATTCAGCGGCGGCCAGCGTCAGCGGGTCGGTATTGCGCGCGCCATTGCCCTGAATCCGGGGTTTATCATTCTCGATGAACCGGTGTCCGCCCTTGACGTCTCCATCCAGGGGCAGATTCTGAACCTTCTCATGGACCTGCAGGAGAAGCTGAACCTCACGTACCTGTTCGTTGCCCATGACCTCGCCGTGGTGGAACACATGAGCGACCGAATCGCGGTCATGTACCTGGGGAAAATCGTGGAGGAAAACACAAAGCTGGGACTGTACACCAATCCCCTGCACCCCTATTCCCGGAACCTGCTGAAATCGATCCCGAAAAACGAGCCGGTGAAGCACGGATTTTCTGTCCTTCACGGAGAAATCCCTTCACCGGAAAATCCTCCCTCCGGATGCCACTTCCATCCGCGCTGTCAGCATGCCATGGATATCTGCAGAGAGCAGTATCCTGCCATGCGTGATGAAAATGGTGCCAGAGTCGCATGTCATCTGTACTCGACATAGGGGCACCGGCCTCCATCCCATGGCGGAAAGCAGCCGCTTTCCGCGCTGCGGCGGCCTGTATCGTCACCCTTGCTGTTGTGCTTTCCGCTGCGCCGGCAACCGCCCAGGATGACCACGACGCCTTTCTCATGGAATACATGCGCCAGGTTCGCGAGGAAAAAACCCCGGTAATTCCGAAAGAAACCATGTATTCCAAAAACAACGTGATCTACTGTACCGGCATGTCAAAAGCCGCCGCTCTCAATAATGATGCCGCGAACATGATGGAAGAGGGTGAATACAATTCCGCGAAAACGCTTCTGGATCGGGGGCTTCGACGTGCGCCGCTGTTTTTCCCGTTCCTGTACAACCGGGGTTCCTGCAGTCTGTACCTCAAGGAATACCGGCATGGCCTCATTTTTCTGAAACGCGCGAAAAACGTCCTTCCCCGGTTTTCAAAAACATATCTGCAGATGGGATACATCCACGAGCTCATGGGTGATAATGACGCCGCGATCGGGTATTTCCGGAAAGCCCTGAAGGTCAACAGCATGGAGCTGCTTTCATTTATTCTGATCGGCGATATTTATTACAACAGGCGCCAGATAAAAACAGCGGAAAAATACTACAACGCCTCCCTGACAATTGATCCCGAATATCCCAACGGCCTCGTGGGGACCGCGAAGATACATTTTTACCGGAATGAATTTTACAGCTGCATTATTGTGATCAAATCAATCAATATGGGAGAGGAGTACGACAAGGCGCTCCATTACTACTACGCGGAAAGCTCCTACAAGCTGCGGGACTACAAAACCGCATACGAGCAGTACAAAATACTTCTGAAATTCAAGAATGACAAGTTCTTCATAACCCATGCCCGGAGCCTGATCAAACACAAGCTCGACCTGGCACAGCGGTTCGTCAACAAATAACGACCTTACCGAAGCACACGGTACAGCGCGCCGATAAACTCTTCCTCCGTCACATCGGCAGGTTTTTTCACACCGGTCCTTGATTCAATGAGAAATACGATTTCACGGGCCACCCTGTCCCGGGCGGCAGGTGACAGGTCGTTCTTCGCCGAAAAGTAGTTTTCAATTATCCCTGCGGATTTCTCCGGAAACAGAACGCCGGGGTCCCGGAGCCCGTTAAAACAGTCAAGCTCGCGGACATCACTGAGCTTCGGGATATCAGAAACTCTCTCCCGTATGACAATGGTCCCCGCCACATAGTCTCCGACGCGCTTCCTGCGCCGGTTAAGGACCATCGTGACCAGCCCCACCGCATAGCCCGCGGGGAGCATGTCCACAATCCGGAACACATTGCGGAGCACCGCGGTCCCGAAAGACATATATGAGCCGTCATCATTCACCGCACGGAGGTGCATCACCCGTTTCCCGGGAGTCTGCCCCTTCCAGATAAGTTCGAAAATAAGATGGTATGAGAAAAGAAACACCGCGAAGAAGAGGAGCAGCACAACCAGCACTGTTTCGTGGAGCGCTTCGGCGCGGAAGAGCTCATGCATCACGGCGCTTCCCACTGCCATGAAAAGTAACAGGAAATAAAAGAGGAAAAAACATGCCCCCCGAATAGCGGTATCAACACAGAATGCCGCGATCCTGTGAGGAACCGATGCCGCCTCAAAGGAGATGCGCACCTTTTCCGATGTCTGGTACGTGAAAGTCCCCTGTGCCATAAACGCTACATTATTTTTCCGTCAACGTCTTCAATATCAATGTCCTCAAGAACTTCCTTCATCGCCTCCCTGTCGCCGCTCTTCACGACATTCGAAATGCCCATGGCAAGGGCAAAAACTTTACGCTTTACGAAAATAGAACATCCCGCCCTGAGGGCCACGGCGATGGCATCGCTTGGACGGCTGTCAATTTCCACAACCCTGTCCCCGCATACAAGGGTGATCTCCGCGAAATAAATATTGTCCCTGAGGTCCGTAACACAGACGGACTTTACCTCATACGCCAGCTCTTTCACCACATTGATAATAAGATCATGGGTCAGCGGCCGCACCGGCTTCTGGCCCTCCAGTTCGATTGCGATCATGCTCGCCTCAAGGGGAGCAATGAGGATCGGCAACACGTCCTTCGACTCAGGGTCACGGAGCAGGACGACCGGAGTCCCGGAGTCCTTGTCCACGAAAATGTTTACTATCTGGACTTCACATACGGGCATACACACACCGCCTTTTTATGATCTAGATGTAATATATCGACCCCTGAATAAAAAGCAATATAATTTTACCGCTCCTCACGTTGTCATGGCTGTTGTATGCCGGCCTGCTCCAGCCCCTCCGCGAGGTCGCGGTAAAAGTTTTCCACATCGGTTATTCCGCCGTTATTCAGGAGTTCGATAATTCTCGTACCAATAATAAATCCGTCGGCGTTCTCAAGAGCGAGGTTCGCGGTGGCGGCATCGCGGATTCCGAATCCCAGCACCACGGGAACTGAACTTGCCTTCCTCGCTGCTGTGATTTTCTCTTTTGTGTCCTCATCAAGGGTCAGGCTGCTTCCCGTGGTGCCCCGTATGGACACGAAGTAGAGAAAGCCCTCTGCGTCTTCGGCAACTTCCGTGATCTGCTCCTTCCTGTTCTCCGGCGTTGCGAACTGAATGAACTCAACGCCATTGGAGTTGAATGCCTCCCTGAAAGCAGCGCTTTCAAGGCGCGGAATATCGGGGATGATAACACCCTGCACGCCGTTGTCCCGGCACATCTTCCCAAACTTCTCCATACCTCTGCGGTACACCATATTGGAGTATGTCATGAAATAGAGCTTCTTGTCACGGGACACCCCGCGCCGTATAACCGACACCGACTCCAGAAGCTCATCAAGGCGGAGCCCCTTCTCCACCATGGTTTCAATGGCGTCAGTGATCACGGGGCCGTCCGCGACGGGATCGGAGAAAGGGATCCCAATCTCAAGAAAATCAAAATACCGCAGCCCCGTGACCGCGGCACGCACAAATGTATCGGGGTCAGGATAATTCCCCACCAGGTACAGTCCGTTATATCCTCTCATAGCCCAAGCTCCTTTTCCAGTATTGGCATGTCCTTGTCCCCGCGCCCTGAAAGGCTCACGAGGACTTTCTTTCCCGCAAATTCCCCGGCGTTCGCCATGAGAAAGCCAAGGGCATGGCTGCTTTCCAGGGCGGGAATAATCCCCTCCAGCCGCGTCAGCATCACGCAGGCATCAAGGGCCTCCCGGTCATTGCAGGTGCGGTATTCCACAAGGTTTTCATTTTTGTAATAGCTGTGTTCCGGGCCCACCGCCGGGTAATCCAATCCCGCCGATACGGAATGCACCGGCAGCACCTGCCCCTCGCTGTCCTGAAGCAGGTAGGTTAGGCACCCCTGAAGAATTCCCGGCTCACCGCAATGCAGGGTTGCGCTGTGCTGCCCTGGCTCAAAGGACCTACCCCCCGCCTCCACGCCGATGCACCGGGTATCCGGATCACCCACATAGGCGCTGAAAAGCCCGGCGGCGTTGCTGCCGCCACCCACGCAGGCAACGGCACAATCGGGGCCGGCCCCGGTAAGCTTTACCATCTGCTCCTTCGCCTCGCTGCCGATGACGGACTGGAAGTCCCTGACAATCACCGGAAACGGGTGCGCCCCTATCACCGAACCGACAAGATAGTGGGTGCCCTTCACGCTTTTCACCCAGTCCTTCATAGCGGCGTTCACGGCGTCCTTCAGGACCCTGCCCCCCCGCTCCACCGGCACCACCTCTGCACCGAGGAACTTCATGCGCTTCACATTAGGCGCCTGCCGTTCCACATCAAGGGCCCCCATGTACACGGTGCATTCCATTCCCATGAGGGCAGCCACGGTCGCCGTGGCGACACCGTGCTGCCCGGCACCCGTCTCCGCGATAACGCGCTTCTTTCCCATAAATCGGGTCAGAAGAATCTGCCCCAGGGTGTTGTTGAGCTTGTGCGCCCCGGTATGGAGCAGGTCCTCTCGTTTCAGGTACACCTCGATGCCGGTCTCTCTGGAAAACCGTTCCGCGTAATATACCGGCGTGGGCCTCCCGGCATACCGCTCCATCATAACCGCCAGTTCACGCTGCATGCCGGCGCTTTGTTTAAATGCGTTATATGCCTCTTCAAGTTCAAGAAGGGCGTTCACCAGGGTCTCCGCGACGAAGCGCCCTCCGAACATCCCGTAATATCCTCTTTTGTCAGGAACTATACTCATAGCATCCCGCCTCCTTCAGTATTTGTATAATTGCATGTATTTTATCCGGCGACTTCACGCCGGGACATTTTTCAGAACCGGAACAGATATCCACCCCGAAGGGCCTTACTGTGTCAAGAAGCACGCGCAGGTTTTCGGCGCACACACCCCCGGCCACAATGGTGCGATCGCAATACGGAAATTTCCGCAGAATATTCCAGTCAAAGGCATGGCCTGTGCCGCCGTAAAGTCCCGTCCTCATGGTATCAAGAAGCAGGAGATCATCACCTTTTGGCGCCGGAATCGCCGCGACATCATCCCCATTCGCGATGCGGTATACCCTGATTATCCGCCGGAATCCCGAAAGCCGTTCCGCCAGGTTCATGTCGTACAGCTGCAGATAATCTAGGCCCAGTCGGTCTGCGATCATGCGCACCTCATCTTCCTGTGTATCGACGAACACTCCTGCTTTTTTTACGGGGAGCCCCTTCATCGCTTCAATGACAGCCTCAGCCTGCTCCATGGAACAGTACCGCGGGGATTTCCGGTAAAAAATAAGTCCCGCCGCATCGACCGGAAATTCCCTGATCGCCGCGATATCGCCCCCCCGCGTGAAACCGCATATTTTAACAAACACCGGTAACCTCCTGTATCATCGATTCGGGATCAGAGGACTCCATGAGCGCGGTCCCCATGAGAAAGAGCCCTGTTCCGGTGCCCTGCGCAATCGCCTGCACCGCATCTGCGCTGTCCATGCCGCTGGCGCTGATTCTGGTGATGTGTTCAGGAATTTCCTTCAGCGACCCGATGCCGCGGTAAAAATCCATTTCAAGGCTTTCCAGGTTCCGCATGTTCACCATGAGGAACGCAGGTTCAAGACCCAGGACTGCGGGAATCTCCTCCCGGCAATGCACCTCCACAATCGGCAGCAGCCCGAGGCCGGATGCATGGGAATACAGCTCCCGGAGCCGGACCGCGTCAAGGCACCGCGCGATGAGGAGCACCATGTCCGCGCCGCAGACCGCGGCAAGATCAATCTGCTCTTCAAAGTACACAAACTCCTTGAAGAGCACCGGCACATCGACGGCACCGCTCACTGCACGGAGGTCATCCCAGCTGCCGCCGAAATAATTCCCATCAACAAGGACGCTCATCGCAACGGCCCCGCCCCGGGCGTACCGCATCGCCTGTTCACGGGGCTCCACCGCACGGATTGCCCCCCGGGACGGGGACGCTTTTTTTATCTCGGCGATCACCCCCCGCTTCCCTTTTTCAAGAGCATGCAACGGGCGGATGCGCAGGGGATGTGAGCGAAGCAGCTCCCTGATGGAAGGAAGTTCCGCTTCTTTCAGCGACTTCATGGCGTGCAGTGCGAACTTTTCCTTCACGATGCGCTCCTCCTGTAGCCTTCGCTGTTCCCCCGCAGGCGCTCCAGCGTCGAGAGGACGCTGCCGCTGTGAATAACTTCCAGGGCCTCAGTAAAATATCTTCCGAAGGATTTATTGAAGTCCCGGTCCTCTCCTGCGAGATACATCGCGAGGGCCGTATTCATCGCCAGAAGCCTCCCCAGGGGGGTCGGCGTTGTGCTGGAAATGGTTTTAATGAATACCGCGGCGTTTTCCTCCGCAGAAAGATTTTCGGGTATTTTTGCCGCGTCATCTTTTTTCAGGTATTTTTCCGGCATAATTGTGTAAAACCTGACATTTCCCTCCGCCACCTCGTATACCATGGTGGGCTTCAACGGGGACACTTCATCCATCCCCCCCTCGGCGGAATAGAGCAGCACCCGTTCGTACCCGAGCCCCGCCACCACCTGCGAATACAGGGGAAGAAAATCCGGCGAGAACACGCCGATCATCTGCCGCTTCGGCATAGCGGGATTTGTGACGGGACCCAGGAAGTTGAATATCGTTCTGACCCCCAGGGCCTTCCTGACGGGAACGGCATGTTTCATGGCGGGGTGATAGTTCGGCGCGAACATGAACACGAACTGGTGCTCCCTGAAATAGCGTACCGCATCGGCACCGGTGAGGCCTATGGGAACACCCAGTGCCTCTAAGAAATCCGCCGAACCGCTCCTGCTGCTCACGGAGCGGTTACCATGCTTGGTAACGGGAATACCCGCGGCGGCGAGGACCAGAGCAACGGCGGTGGATATGTTAAATGAATGGGAATAATCCCCCCCGGTGCCGCAGGTGTCGATACCGCCATGGTCCGCGATATCAAGGCGCTCCGCGAATTTCCGCATTGAGCGCGCCGCGCCGATAATTTCCTCCGGCGTCTCCTTCCTGATCTTCATGGAGGCAAGCATGGCAGAAAGCTCGATCTCCGAAACGCCCCCCTGGAACACCGCGTCGAACAGCAGCTCGCTGTGTCCCGCATTCAGCACCTGTCCTTCATTAATTGCTCTGATTGTGTCGTGTATTGTATTCACGTGTTCCTCCTATAAAATTCTGTATTATTTCCATACCAAACTCAGTGCGATACGACTCCGGATGAAACTGCAGCCCCCAGGTAAAATGATCGCGGTGCCTGATCGCCATGATCTCCCCGTCCGATGAGCGGGCCATCACGTCGAAGCACGCCGGCAGCGTCGCACCCGATGCCGCGAGGGAATGATACCGCACCGCGGTGAACGTCACCGGTATACCCCCGAACAGCCTCCCCCCGCTGTGGGTAATGCGGTCCTCCTTTCCGTGCATAATCTTTCCCGCCCGCACCACATCGCCGCCGTATACGTAGGCAAGGGACTGCATACCGAGGCAAATCCCCAGCATCGGCGCACCGGCGCAGCGGCGGATAACCTCAAGTGTTATTCCCGCATTCTCAGGGGATGACGGGCCCGGCGAGAGCACAATCCCTTCATAGGCGCTGAAATCTATCGCCTCCACATCGCTGTCATTGCGCACCACGTCAACCTCCTCCCCGTCCCGAAGAAAGTACTGCACGATGTTGTACGTAAAAGAATCATAGTTATCGACCATTAGAAACATTGCTTTCCTCCATATCGCTCTCCACCGCAAACCCGAGGCTTATGGACAGAGCCCTGAGCTTGTTGTGTATTTCCTCGAACTCCTTTTCCGGCACGCTGTCATACACGATCCCCGCCCCCGCCTGAATGAAGCGGTTGTTCCCGTCAAAGACCGCGGTCCTGATCGCGATGCAGGTGTCCATGCACCCGTTGTACCCCAGGTATCCCACGGCCCCCGCGTACACGCCGCGGGGCGCTGTCTCCATCTCACCGATAATCTCGATGGCCCTGACCTTCGGCGCGCCGCTCACGGTACCGGCGGGAAACGTTTCACCAAGCACATCTATCATCGTTTTACGGGTCGATAAACGGGCCTGCACCAGGGAAACCAGATGAATCACATGGGAGAAATCCTCCGGCTTCATGAACCGCGTCACCTCCACCGTTCCCCTGCGGGCGATACGGCCGAGATCGTTCCTCGCGAGGTCCACCAGCATCAGATGTTCCGCACGCTCCTTTTCATCACTGAGGAGCATTTCCTTCCTCCGCTTCCGCTCCTCCCGGTCTTCAGATTGAGGGACCGTCCCGGCAATCGGCTTCAGATACACCGTGTCCCCCTCAACGCGTACATGGGTCTCCGGTGAACTCCCCGCGATGGTGAGGGCGCCAAACTTCATGAAAAACATGTAGGGGGAAGGATTTACCGACCTGAGCTTCAAATAAAACTTATAGGGGTCAATCACACGGGGGATATTTCCCCGCATGCTCAGCACCACCTGTATCGCCTCGCCGGAGGCGATCATTTCCTTTGTCCGGGAAACCTTATCCATAAATGATTCCCGTGTCTCATTGAACTCCAGCGAAAGAGGTTCAGGGCGCAACCGGAGATACGGAATCGGCGTCTCCTGTATCTGCCCGATTATCTCATCCTCCAGTTCCTCAAGCCGCCCGCAGGCGTTATCATAGAGGTCCCCGAGCGGGGTACCGCTCTCCGGATAGATGCATGTCGCCGCAAAATATTTATCGTAAAGATTGTCATACACGATAAACTCATCGATCTGTACGAGATGAAAGAGCGGCGATAAGGCATCATGGGGCGCAGGCTTCCTGAGGACCCCGGCATAGTTCACAAGCTCAAACCCGAAATATCCCGCCAGACCGCCGTTAAAGGGGCCATACCGCCTGAAGGAGGGGGAGGTGTACCGGTCCGTTTCCTGTTTGAGATACAGAAAAGGGTCCATATTCATTTTATGTATCCCATCCCGGGATTCCTCGATGATATAGGGAGGATGGAATTTTACCGTCTTCACAGGATTCAGGCCGATGAATGAAAACCTGCTCCACTTCCTGTTCTCCTTCGCGCTTTCAAAAAACACCACATCATTGTCACGCTGAAGGGCCTTGAGAAGGGAAAGAAGCCCGATCTCCGTGAGATCAAGTTCCCGGTACACGGGGACCCT
Source organism: Spirochaetota bacterium (assembly GCA_029573825.1). Classification (GTDB taxonomy): domain Bacteria; phylum Spirochaetota; class UBA4802; order UBA4802; family JAGODF01; genus JAKQCH01. The sequence continues at coordinate 17,883 of JAKQCH010000241.1, forward strand.
GTTGTACTTCCGTGCGAGTTTCACAGAATAGGAATAATCCGGAAAAATCATGGTACCTCCTTTATTCAGAGCAAAAAAAATGCCGAGGGTTCTGGAATTCCCACGGCATTTCTGCATACACAAAAAAACCGCGGGTGGATGCCCACCCGCGGTTTCAGAATTTCAAATATATATAAGCTAGCGAGCGGACAACAGTATGTTGGTCCACCACCACCAGTTAGACATGTTCATTGCGTTTGTTCTCTGTTCGCGTATCATTATATTACAATTCTCCCTTCAGCGGAATTACAATAATTGAAGCACATAAAAATTGTCAAGCAATAAAATATTCGATTCCGGCGCTTTTTATCTTGACATTAATACTTATTTTCATAAATAAACAGGTATTCTTCGAAAATCAAGCAGAGAGCATCACAGAACACCGGTACATTATTGGAACGAAACTCCAGACAATCCGGAGTATGTACCGCGTTACTGTTCCTGCTGATATATTTAATTCACAACCTGAGAGGTATACATGTTTCCCATTCTTTACCAGTACAAATTCATATCAATCGGCGGGTACGGCGTCATGCTGGGACTCGGCTTTTACCTCGCATTTCTCCTGTTTGAACGGGAATTAAAGCTTCGGGACATTGACCCCGAGCTTGCGTATAAAATACTGCTCACCGCAATACCCCTTGGAATTATCGGCTCGAAGGTATTTCACATACTGGAGCACCTTGACGATTTCGCCCGGTATCCCATGGAAATGATTTTTTCCGGCGCAGGGCTCTCGGCGTATGGAGGATTTTTGTTCGCGTTTATCGGCTGCGCCATCGTGATAAAGCGCAGTAAAGAGAACATCCTCACCATTTGCGACGCTGTTGCCCCCTCCCTTGCACTGGGTTACTGCTTCGGCAGGTTCGGCTGTCACGTCGCCGGGGACGGGTGCTACGGTCTTATCGTGAAATCGTATCACTACTTTCAATTCACTGCGACGCCGTACCCCAACGGCATTGTCCCGACGTCTCTGCCGGTGTTTCCTACGCCGCTTTTTGAAGTACTTGTTTCATTCATTGCCGTAGGGGTTCTTCTGCAGATGCGGAGGAAAGCCCTGCCCACGGGAACACTTTTTTTCGTCTATCTGTTTTTCAGCGGTGTCCCGCGGTTTCTCGTTGAGTTTATCCGGCTTAATCCGAAAATGTTTCTCGGGCTCACACAGGCCCAGCTGGTTGGTATTCTCATCATCATTACCGGCATAATCGGCCTGGTTGTTATCAACAAAAAGCAGAAAACTTCCGCATAACGGCAGCCTTCATCCATAACAGAAAAATACAGGGGCCTCTCATAAGAGGGGCCCTTTTTTATTATTTATATGATCATTCCGTAACGCACATATAGATAATTATTTGATCTTCCGATGCCCCTCATTGATGATTTTTGCTTGATTTATTTTAACCACTTTAAACAATTGTCACTATTGAGCGCGATTCATTCCGCTCACCTCTATATATAAAAAAAGCTGTAACCGCATAGCCATGGTAATTCAACACAGAACCACATCTTACGGCATGGTGCACACCATGACGGGGTCGTGGTATGCACCATATCAGTGCCTGTTGCGCTACCTGTCGGGACAGCGCCCAGCTAAAACTGATGAATAAAAAATAAATAATAATTACCGGAGGCACATCATGTCCAACACTCTCAACCGCGACACCATTGGCGATATTTCAAAACGGGCAGCCGCAAAACACCCTGACAAAGCGGCAATTATTTTCAGAGACCTCACTCTCTCATTCCGCGACCTGAACGATGCCGCATGCAGGTTCGCCGCACTGATGACGAAACTGGGAGTAAAGAAGGGAGACCGGGTTGCGGTAAACGCATACAACTCCCATCATTACCCCGTAAGCTTTCTCGGACTTGCGAAAATCGGGGCTGTCCAGGTTCCCATCAACTACATGCTGAACGGTGAAGAAATTGCATATATTGTAAACCATTCCGAAGCGAAAATCTTTATCGTGGAAGATCAGCTCCTTCCGGTAATTGAAAAAAACATGATCACCTTCAGCACGGTGAAACACTGGGGATTTATCCCCCTTTCAGGAGCGGCTGTTCCGGACGGTTTCTTTGATCTTGACAGTGAACTCGCCGCAATGCCTGTTGAAGAACCGGATGTCGAGGTGCTTCCAGAGGACATCGCGCAGATACCCTATAGCAGCGGAACGGAATCAAGACCGAAGGGCGCCATGCTCTCGCACCGCGCTCTGCTCTCCCAGTATCACAGCTGCATTTT
>JAKQCH010000258.1 GCA_029573825.1 Spirochaetota bacterium
CGGAGGGGGTCTCTCTGCAATAATATACTTGCATAATTATTCCATTATATGTATAATTCCACAATGCCGATAAAGGAAATATCAGCATAACATGCGGGCACATGTTCTGCATGCCCGGAGCCCGGAAGAGATCAGATAATAGTATATGGAAGAAAACACTGACATGGAACAGAAGGTCACGGTTGACAGAGACACCCTTGCGTACCTTGAGCGCCAGGTACACAACATGGGGAAGCTCGTGGAGATCAACGGTATCATCAATTCGACGCTGGATATCGGGAAGCTTCTCACCATTATTATGGAAATCATAAAGGACATCATGGAAACCGAGGCAAGTACGCTGCTCCTCTACGAAGAGCACACCCGGGACCTGGTGTTCAAAGTGGCCCTTGGCGAGGCGGGACAGGAGCTGCAGGAAAAATACCGGGTGAAAATCGGACAGGGGATTGCCGGGTGGGTCGCCCAGGAGCGGAAAGAGGTGTTCATCAACGATGTGTATCAGGACAACCGCTTTGATCCGAATTTTGATAAAAAAACCGGTTTTGTGACAAAGTCAATTATATGCACCCCGCTGCTGTTCAAGGGGAAACTTCTCGGCGTTATCCAGGCTATCAACCCTCTGGGTAAACCCTTTTTTGATAACGAGGATGTGGTGCTCTTCAAGGCGTTTGCCAATCAGGCGGTGTTGGCGGTGCAGAACGCCATCTTCTTTCAGAACGCCATTGAGGAGGAACGCATCAGGAGCGAGCTCGATGCGGCCCATTCCATACAGAATTCCCTGTTTCCCGTCATTACAAAGGACTGGGGAAATGTTTCCATCGCGGCGCGGTCAATATCAGCCCGTGAAGTGGGGGGTGAATTTTACGATATATTTTATTTTGACGGGGCCCTTGGGTTCTCCCTGGGTGATATCCATGCCCGTGGAATTCCCGGATCCCTGAAGGCCTCTGTGGTGAACGGCGCCATCAAGGCATACGCGAGCGTGCGGGGCCAGAGCCCGCGCTATATGCATACCAGAATTGATTCACTTATTAAGGACAACATCGATTCCGTGAACACACTTTCCCTTTTTTACGGGGTGATATCGTTTGAAGACAACATGCTTCGTTTTATCAATTCCGGCGTGGCGTACCCCGTATTTGTGAGGAACGGAACCCCGCGGTATGTGAAGATCGGCGGCAGTTCCCTCGGTGAAGGGGACCTTGACCTGAAAAAGGTGAAGATCAATCTCCGGCCGGGGGACCTCTTCGTCATTGTGACTGACGGGCTTATAAAGCAGAAAAACAGGAACGCGCAGCAGATGGGGCTGAAGCGGGTGGTGGATTTTTTAGGGAAGGAGTTTGATAAACCGGAAGACGTGGTGGATGCGCTGATGGATTTCGCCGATGATTTTACCGGCGGTCTTGAGAAAAAAGAGGATATCACCATTATAGCCATGAAAATAAATCAGCACCCACTGTGAAAAGCGCACTGCTGTTTACGTACCGGCATTATCGTGCTGCCATAAAAAAAGGGAGACCGGGTTTTTACCGATGGATAATTTTGTTTCAGTGATCTTTTGTTCGAACTGCGGATCGCGTTACGTGGAAATCCGTGAAGGACGCCGGGGTACGGAATTCTATTGCCGCACCTGTCAGGTCAGCGAAACAGTGTCAAATTTCACACTGGGGCATTGCAGGGTGACGAACACTGAACTTCAGGGCGCCCGTGATTCACGGGGGGTATCCGGCGGCAGAAAGAAGTGAAGCCGGAGCATGACCCTGACGTCATATCGATCACAGATGCTATCTCAGGAGAACATCCTTTTACATACCGTCAAAACGAAGAAAAGTTTGACCCGGAGTAGCCTGCCGATCCTCCATGGCCTGGTGATGATCCGGTAAAACCAGTCGAGACCATTTTCCATGAAATAGGCGGGCGCTTTTTTAATTTCCCCGGAAATTACATCGATGCTTCCCCCGACACCAATGAAAATCGCGTTTTTGAACTCATTTTTTATGGTGTATATCCACTTGTCCTCTTTCGGGAATCCCATACCCACAAGTACAATATTTGCTTCTGATTTCCGTATCGCCTCAATAACTGACTTTTCCCGCTCCTCCGTGAAGTAACCGCCATGGCGCCCCACAATACGGATATCGGGGAAGGATTTTTTTATGTTCGAGAAGGCTTTTTCCGCTGTTTCCGGCTTTCCTCCCACAAGGAAAACGGTATAGTCCTTAATTTCGGCAATTCTTATAATATCCATAATGAAGCTGAGAAGCGGAATACGCTCTTTGAGGGGGGTCCGCAGCATATTCGCAGCCCATTCGATGCCGGCACCGCTGGCCAGGTGTAGATCGGCCTTGTTTGAAATCAGCATAAGGTCATTATTTGATTTAAAGCGCATAATTTTGTACGGATTGAGGGGGATGATATGATGGACACCGCCCCCTTCGATCATTTTCATGACTTTTACCACAGCCTGGGCCCTGGTCATATTGTCAATGCCTGTTTTCAGTATATTGACGGTCTTTACGTCATCCAGGGTAACCTGATTATATTCAAGAATGAGGTCGCGCTCCTCTTTCCACGATTCGTATCTGATTTCATCCATTGATGTCTGCTCCTTCTGTGATATGTCGCATTGGCATGTTCCCAATTCCACCATCGCGGCAATTTTTCATGTGTTCCTCTGTCCGTACAGGAATACAGGTACAATTAATGAGGGAATCCCACTTCTATAATTATGTCCGTTCCTGTTGTCAATCGAAAGTTGAAAATATTTTTTGCGAAAGCCGGAAACCTGAATGATGTGCAACCGGATAAATGTTATCCGCCCTGCTGTACAATGTCAACTACAATATATGCCCGGGAAACAGCAGAAAAAAACACCGCGCCGGAAAAATTGCATTGCAGTGTGGGGAAACGGTACGGTAAAATGGATGCTGCAGGAACAGAGAGCGGAAATAATGTACAGCAATTACCCGGCAGTGCCCGGTACAGTCAGGAGTGAGGTGGAATGGACAGATTTTCGGAAATAGTTGAATTTCTTGATCATGATAGTAAAAAGAGAATTATTGTGGAGCCGCCGGAGCGTTATGAAGTGGTTCGTGACCATGTATTTGATATTATAGACGAAAATCTTCCCGGCGTCATAATAAAGGCAGGACTTGGGGACGGGAGGCTGCTTCTCGATATCGCCGGTAAAAGCGAGAAGGTCTATATCCTCGCAGTGGAGCCTTCCTGGGAAAGAATTACATCATTTATGGAAGAAAACAGGGATAAACCGGGATTTGACAGGGTCAGGATTATAAACGGCGATTTCCATGAATTTCCTGTGGATTACTATGCCGCGGACTTTTTTATCGTTATTGATCATCTGGATATTTTTGATATAAGCCGCTGTATCGACCAGTTTAAAATTTCCATGACCTTTGACGCTGTCCTTCTCTATGGCGGGGTTGTTCTTCATGATGATGATGTTGAGGGCGTGTATGATGATTATATGCGGCTGCTTCTGCCTCTTCACAATGACTACTACCTTGAGGGTGATCTGAAGACCTTTCTGGATTTGAAGGATTTTAAATACATCAGAGGGGCATCGCTGGATTTTCCCATGAACAACAATGAGCTCCGTGAGCATGTGCGGAAATACCACGATCATAATGCGGCGGAAGTTGAGGATTTTTATACAAGCCACGAACGTGAATTCCGCGAGCTCTATAACCTTGATGATGCGGGAAACCTCCAGGAACGGTTTTTTCTCGGCACCTTCAGGCGCGTGATGCCTGAAACCGGCGATAAAATAGTGTAGGGGCAGGTCCCTGACCCGCCCCACTGGTAGTTTTCAAATTGTATTGACATTTTTTTTTATTTCAATATGATACGTGCATGAATACTGTTGATAACATAGAATTTGATAAATCAGCGTTTGTCGTTTCCGATGGTTTTGAAAAGAATGATGAAAGGGAGTACTGGCTTTCGAAAACTCCGGAGGAACGGCTCAATGCTGTGGAATTGATGCGGGAAATAAACTATGGCAATACATATCCCCGGCGAATTCAGAGAGTTCTTGAAGTTGCTTGATGCCCACGATGTCGAATATCTTTTAATCGGTGGATATGCGGTTGCCTTTCACGGCTATCCAAGAGCTACGGCAGATATGGATGTATTTATTAATGCCAGCCCTGAAAATGCTGTCAGGGTAGAGGCAGTATTGAGAAAATTTGGTTTTGATGTGCCAGAGCTGTCACCAGATCTTTTTGTAAAAGATACCTCTAAAATAATCCGTATGGGAATTCCTCCATTGAGGATCGAAATACTTATGTCGATTTCAGGCGTGAATTTTGCCGAGTGCTACAAGAGCAGAGTAGAATTCAAGGACGATGATCTTACGATAAAAATTATCGATCTTGATAATCTAATAAAGAATAAAGAGACCGCAGCCCGCCATAAGGACCTTGATGACCTTGAACATCTGCAGTGATTTTTAGGGGCAGGTCCCTGACCCGCCCCACGGGTAGTTTTACTTCGCTAACATGCCGCCGTCAAGGGGTATCACAACGCCGGTCATGTAGTCCGATGCCTTTGATGCGAGGAAAACCGCCAGTCCCTTAATGTCGTTTTCCTCTCCCATTCTGGGAATTGGTATCTGCATGAGCATCACGTTGCGGAGCTGTTCCATTTCCGGTTTGTCAAGGTATCCCATCATATCGGTGTGGAAAAATCCGGGCGCAATGGCGTTTACATTGATATTGTACCGTGCCAGCTTGATTGCGAGGTTCATGGTGAGAAGGTTTATTGCCGCCTTCGATGAATTGTAGGGTACAGCCGGGTGCGCCTCTTCAATTGAGCCGCGGAATCCCATGACCGATGATATGTTAATAATTTTTCCGCCGCCCTTTTCCTTCATGAGGTTGGCGGCCTTCTGGGTCAGCACCCATACACCGCGGACGTTGACGTTGAAGATTTTATCCCACTGTTCAAGTGGGAATTCCAGTGTCGGGGCGCCCCAGGTGACACCGGCGTTGTTGACAAGGATATCAATGGCGCCGAATTCTTTCACCGTTGTCTCATAAAGAGCTTCGATTTCCTGCTGTGAACCCATGTCGCACTTGACCGGAAGGGCCTTTACTCCAAGAGCACGGAGTTCCTTCGCTGTGGCTTCGAGGTTGTCCATTTTCCGTGAAGCCACAACGCAGTTTGCTCCGGCTTCCGCAAGCCCCGTGGCGATGAATTTCCCTATTCCCCTGCCGCCGCCGGTAATGAGCGCGGTTTTCCCTGAAAGGTTAAACAGTTCATTGTATTTCATTACGTCCTCCTTATGGTTGATATATCTCTTCAATGAGCGGACAGCTGCTGAACCCGCAGAAAAAACGCGGCAGCCATGTCTTTGAAATGCATTAATTCCTGATATTATTCCAGATATACGCTATGGTGTACACGTCAAGATAAAATCCTGTTTCCGGCTGTCTGAAGGCAGGACGGGGGGAGGGATTTTTTTTCTGAAAAATATATCCGCCGCGGCGGACCGGTGAAAAAATTCTTGACACCGGGAGAGGCGGGACACTACATAGTGTATTCGGAGGGGCGATTAGCTCAGTTTGTTAGAGCGCCTGCTCGACACGCAGGAGGTCGTTGGTTCAACTCCAATATCGCCCACATCGCCGGTGACCATCAGGACGCCGGCTTCCCCGGGACACGGATTCGGAAATCCAGTGCTTCAACCGGGTCCGTTCTGTGGTGTGTGCTGCAATACACGGAACACGCAGCAATTCGGGACGGACATGTGTGCGGGTCAGGCACCGGCCCCGTCAGAATACGCTGCATATCCCGCCGGAACATGATGTTTTTATCCCGAGACGAGCGTATCCATTTGTTGCATACATGCAGGTACAGCTTGTTCGTATACTGCATTTTGTAATTCTGATGCACCCTAAAGAGGAA
>JAKQCH010000309.1 GCA_029573825.1 Spirochaetota bacterium
TTCATTGGTACACGGACAGTAAGTGTCTCGTATGTTTCCGGAGCATTTGTTCCGTGGAGAAGCGCCGTTCTGGTAACAAAAGACGGATATGCCGGAATGATTACCATGCTGATCGATGCTGAACGCCTGAAGAACGAATCATGGCTTGACAACATTATGCCCTACGCGCCGCTGCCCGGCATGGACCTCTGGGACATTGTGGTGAACAAGATACAGGAACTGGGCTTCGCGAAAGGAACCATCGGCGTGGAACTGGGCCACTCCCCGCGGGGCAATACCGGATATCTCTTCGCAACGGAATATGATATCCTGAAGGAACGGCTGAATGGAGCAAAATTTGTCACCGCTCTGAACCTGGTGGACCAGGCCTCCTACATCAAAGAACCGGGAGAAATTAAGCTCCTCCGGCAGGCTGCCGCAATCGCTGATGCGGGTATTGAACGGGTGAAGGAAGTCCTCGAAGTGGGGATGAGCGAAACCGAGATTGCCGGCATTGGCGAGATGGAGCTGCGCCGCCTTGGAAGCGAATATCACTGGGCGGTCACCGGTTCATCAGAAGTGGCATCAGGCTATCGCGCCTCGTACAGCTTTAACGCCACCACGCAGCCCACGGAAAAACTTGTCCAACGCGGTGAGAACATCATCGTTGATCTTCATCCCATGTACCGCCTGTACTATTCGGACCTGGCCCATAATCTCATTCTGGGAGAACCGACGCAGGAACAAATGAAATATTCTGACATGTATGTACAGGTCGCTCAGACGATAGTAGATAATTTCAAGTCCGGAAACACTGTGGGGCAGGTCCATACTGCCGTTATGGAAAAAGTCCAGTCGCTCCAGTTTCCCGGCACCGTCATTCCCTCATTCGGGCACGGCCTCGGCATGATGGGACATGAGTGGTATCCGCCGATCGTCAATAATGATGAGTACCGCGATGTTGTGCTTGAAGAAAACGTGGTTGAAGTGGCATTCCTTGCGATGAGCGTCCCCGGTGTATGGGGCATGCGGCTTGAGTGTCCGGTCCTCGTCACCCCTAACGGAGGAGAGATGCTCTGTAAAACGCCACTGGAATTGACGATCATCGATATCTGACAGTATTATCCTGTAATATTGTTTATGCAAAGAAAGAATCATCCCGTGAGCAGTACATTTTTTTTCACGGGATGATTCTTTGAAAAAATATTTCAGGGTATTATACGTTTTATCCCTAGAGACTCTGCTGATAAGAGATACTACAGTGAAATTTTACCAATAAAAAAGAATACTACAACAACAGCCAGGACAGCAATTGAAAATCCCAGAACTCCGAACTCAATTGACATTATTATTCGCTTCCTTTTCGTAATAGCGGGAAAGTGACTGTACCCACTATACGCGTTGAGAAACGCCGCAATCCCCCCAATTAATCCGAATACAACGCCAACAACACTGAGTACTAAAATAATATCCCGGTTCACTGTTGTTATCATAGGGCAGAGTATCCCTTATGCCTTTTTTGATAAGGGATTACTGAACAAAGCTGTTTTTCCCAGCTCATATTCGATTTCAAGCAACCTGTTATATTTTGCAATACGCTCACTTCGGGACGCTGAACCTGTTTTTATCTGACCGCCTCCCATGGCCACGGCAAAGTCAGCCATAAAACTGTCCTCCGTCTCTCCGGAACGGTGAGAAATTACGTATCCCCAGCCGGCTTTTCGGCAGAGATTGATGGCCTCAATGGTTTCAGTAATT
>JAKQCH010000333.1 GCA_029573825.1 Spirochaetota bacterium
GCGTCATTTGACATGATCACGGTGTTCCTGATTTCATCAGCATTTTTGTACTGGCCCTTCGTACGGAGGATATATTCCGTGTCTCCCACCTTCAGAGAGCCTCCGGGAAAATCAACATTCCGGCTTTTCAGGGTATTAATAACTGTGTTCATGCCTATGCGGTACCGCCCGAGGGCATCGGGATTGACTTCAATCAAATATTCCCTGTCGTCGTATCCGAAAAACTCGACCTCCGCCACCCCGTCAATTTCATAGAGATAATCTTCCAGGTCATTTGCGGCCTCTCGAATTTCAGTATAGGGCACGCCTTTCTTCTTTCCATATACCGCGATATCAATTGCGGTCATGGTCTCGAGCGATATCTCCTCCACCACCGGCACTGCGGCCGTGGGAGGAAGATTGTCCACAAGGTCCACGGCGTCCCGGATATCCTGTACCACTTTCTCCTTTTTGGGAGCTTTATCATCGATGTATGCCACCACCACAGAAACATTCTCGATATTATAGCTGCGGACCTTATCGAGTCCGCTTACGCTGCGCAGCTTTTTTTCGATAGGAACAGTAACCAGATCTTCGAGCTCGTCAGGGGACCCTCCGGGATATACCGTTTTGATCGACACCATATCAAAATTGACCTCCGGGAACGCTTCACGGTTCAGGTCCTTTGCAATTTGATATCCGGCAAAACAGAGCAGGAAAATCACAAGCCCGATTAACAGCTTCTGATGCATCAGATATTCAATAATTTTACTCATATCGCGGGGAATCCTCCTTTTTTAATCCGTGTTCCCGGTTCACCTGGACCGCGGAATATATTTATTCACATCAACATTATATCTGTCAAAAAGCTCGTTCTTCGCTAAATCAAACTTCAGCAGCGACACATTGAACTGCACCAGGGCCTCCAGTTCCCGCTGCCGGCTTTCCACCATCGCGTCCAGTCCGTTCTTGACCACCGCCGCAGTAAAGCGGCCCCGCTGTAGATTTCCTAACATCCTCCGGTAATATGTTTCCGACTGCTGTGTGGTCTCCCTGGCTTTGTTGTACAGGCGGTAATAGGTTTCAATATGTTCTATTTTTGTCGTTATGTCGTCACGCACTACACGCTGATATTTGTCAAGCTGCAGCTTCGCCTGTTTTACCTTAAACCGCGCATCGCGAACATTGGTCTTCTGCTCCTGGTCGTCAAGGGGATAGGTGAAGGTCACTTTCCCCTCCCAGGATGGATAGGACCCCGAAGACGCGTCAGAATACGCTTCCCCGTAGGTTTGCTGCTGTGCCATTGAGGACACATTTAATTCCGCAGTCATGGAAGGCATCCCCTGATTTTCATACATGTCAAGGGAAAGCTGCGCATTCTTCGCCGCGAGGCGTGCGTTGAGGTAATCAGCCCGCTTCGCGTAGGCAGCCTTCAGTGCAAGGTCCTGGTTCACTGCCGGAAGAGCAGCGGTAAGCACTGCTGTCCCGTCGATCCTTATGCCGCTGTCAAGGTTAAGGGTCTGCAGAAGATTTCGCAGTGAGTCCCTATACTGCTGCTGCGCCTGAAATTTCCGTGACTCTGACGATGCAACAAGGGAATTATAATAATTCAGATCAAAGCTCTCCGCGAGTCCAATCCGCACATTCTGTGCAATAATATTCCGCACCCGTACCGTTTCCCGTAGCTGAAGCTCCGCATTTTCCAGGGCGCTGCTGTTCACCACCACGGTCCAGTAGTCAACGACAACCTGCACCACAAGGCCCGCGAGATAATTGACAATGGTCTCCCGCTGAATGGTGCTCTGGTTCCGGAGGATTTCAACCTGCCGCCGGTCATTGTACCCGAAGGCATTTTTCAGAAGCTCCTGCTTAATGCTGGCAAACATAACCGGCTGGTGATATTCAGGGGCACCGAATCCCGAGAGAGTTATAGAGTCCCCGTTATTTGTGGGAATTGTCGTCGCCTGATAGGTCGTCTTTGCGTAATCATGTTTGAGTCCCGCCGCAAGGGTTGTACCGCTGGAAAACATCTTTGCGATAGATGCCGACATGTTCCAGGTTTTCTTTTCCGAACCATAGAGGGTCCCCATTGATTCGGGATATTTATTTTGGGCCACTGCGCTTTCCAGGTTCAGATAAGGCGAATACTTCGCCTGGAACTTCCGGTACATCGAATCAGTCATCGCGACATCGTATGCGCCGCTCAGGGTGTCCCGGTTCTGCTCCAG
>JAKQCH010000341.1 GCA_029573825.1 Spirochaetota bacterium
GTACATATTAATACTACATAACACTACCCGAAACAAGGAGACAGGTATGTCACGATACAAGATAGACGGCGCCAAATTTGAAACGATTGAGGAATTAAAAGAGAGCCTCTGGCCCCTCTATCAGGACAGAATGAGCAGAGAAGAGTTCGATAAATATGTTGAAGAGAACGTAGAGGAAATCAAATGACCTGCGTATATCATACGGCAATGATACCCCTGACCGCCTCCGTAAACCCCGCAGGGCCCCGTGCTTCCGTGCGATGTACAGTTCCGCTTTTCACGGCAGCTACATCATCATCACCGACATAAAATGACCGCGACACCGCATCAAACATCGGCATATCATTAAAACTGTCTCCCGCAGCAAAGGTTAGGATTTCCCCGTTTCCGGAAGTTTCCCCGTAGCGCGCAATAATTTTCTTCACCGCGGCCCCTTTATCGACACCCGCTGACGTAAAATGGAAGAAACGCCTCCCCTGAATCACCTGCAGCCCATGGCCCTGTAATACTGAATTCACTTCTGACAGTTTTGCATACAGAAGACCGTTCCCTTCATCAATAATAAAAGGAATTGAAGTCCTCCGCTTCAACGCATTGCGGGCCCCGGTTTCATCAAGGCCCGTCAGATCCGCGACTTTTTCCCAGTCCATATCAGGGAGGGGGGTCAGAGCATGGCCCGCGGCATCCCGCAGCAAGGGAAGGCGCTCCCGTAACACTTCGCACGTAAGGCCTGACAACTGTAGCTCGTAGGGACTGCCGCTGCCGCATGAGCTGTTCTTCCACGCCACGCCGCCCCCGTTTTCAAACACAAAAGGGGCATCAAGCCCCAGGCGGCAGTGTATGTCAGCCATCTCATCGAAGGTCTTGCTGGAAACCAGTATTAACGGTATGCCGTGCTCCCTGCAGAGAGAAATCCCTGGAAGGGATTTCTCGCAACTGTAGGTATGGAAGTCTAATATTGTTCCGTCAAGGTCGGAGAAGAGGAGTTTCATGGTGTAGGAGTATATTCAATACTATGGGAGATATGCACGATAATTACTCTGTACACCCTCACCATCACCATTATATATGCTTACTTTGTAATAATATGCTTTCCCGCTAGTAACTGGCATATCCGTAAATGAGAGTGTAGGCGCAGATCCATTTATTCTGGAACCAACTTTTGCATATGGACCATCAACAGTATCAGACCTGTAGATATTATACCCAGTAGCAATTTCAACACTATTAAAAGTTACAAACATTTCGCCAGTGCCAGGTGTTAGAGTTGTAATCGTTGTAATAGGTAACAGTTTCATTTGAATTGTAACTTCTTCTCCGGAGCCCAGATTTGTCACCACAGTCTTTCCAGCATTCCTCACCGTTCCACTGTACGCAATCACGGTAATTTCCCTGTCCGTTCCCGAAGGGATTTCTGTTGAAAAGGTAGTGCTTCCGGGAGGTATTGCTGCAGATATATCCGACATCCCGTCCCCCTTCACTGTTAATTCAACGGAATCATAAGAAAGGCTCCATCCCCAGGATGTAGCATAAGCACTGGTAAAGAAATAATCAAAAATGGAATCCCAAACAGATTTACTATAACTGTTCCTATTATCTATTTGTCTTTCAATATTTATCGTCACAATCGCCGTATCGTCATGGGAGCACCCGGTCATCTGGACCACACCCAGCATCGACAGTATCATGACACTGAAAACCGCAATTTTAATTGATTTCATAACGTGCTCCTTAGGGTTAGCTTCACACTTCTATATTTTTTTAACTTCAATATTTACTTCCCTGCTTCAGGACACTGAAACAGTACAACTTACAGAAAAGTAGCAATAATTGCCTCTTAAAGCAACTATTTTTTACGCCAATTTCTGTCCGATACCGCCCTGACCCACCACTCCAGGCCATATCGGTAATTGCTCCTTCGCCACAGAAATGCACAGTATCCGCACACCCCGAGG
>JAKQCH010000362.1 GCA_029573825.1 Spirochaetota bacterium
TGACTATTACCTCGTGGTCAACGCGGGGACGAAGGACAAAGATTTCCAATGGATGAAGGAACATGCCGTTGCTGGTGTGGATGTCGTTGACCTTTCGGATGAAACCGCGAAAATTGATATTCAGGGCCCCGGTTCCGATGAAATACTATCGGACGTACTGCGTGATCCCGCAGTGACGGCGCTGAGGCGTTTTTACTATACCGGGGTCCGGTATAACAACCATGATATCAAGGTGTCAAAATCAGGCTATACCGGTGAGAGGGGATACGAACTCTATGTCCCAAACGATGCTGCGGTATCCCTGTGGAATGCACTTCTTGAAGCGGGAAGCGGCAGAGGCCTGAAACCGGCGGGTCTGGGGGCACGGGACTCCCTGCGCCTTGAGGCGTGCTATTCCCTATACGGCCATGAGCTTGGTGATGATATAACCCCGGTGGAAGGAAATATCGGCTGGATAATAAGTTCATCTGCGGATTATATCGGAAAAGCTGCTGCGGAAGAACAGAAGCACAACGGCGCACCCCGCGAGCTGGTGTATTTTGAACTAACCGGAAAAGGGGTTCCCCGTGAAGGATGCAGGATTCTTGCCGGGGGGGACGATATAGGATATGCGACCAGTGCCGGTTTTTCTCCTACCATGAAGAAAGGGATCGGGTTTGCCCTGGTTAAATCCGGGGCGGTGAAACCCGGCGATCCTGTTGCCGTGGTTGTCAGGGACCGTTCTATTGATGCGGTGCTGGTGAACCGCCCCTTCTATGCGTTTAACGGTTAGACGCGGTATCCTCTCCGCCTGAATGCATTCTGCGCGTTCAGCGCGTAATCCTCTCTCCGATATGCTGTCCGGAATGGTCCGGATCGTGTAATCCATCCAAAAAAATGAAACCAATACCTGGCTTTCAGGGTTTATCTGGTATATGCGAACTGCCTGATGCATGTCCCGCAGTGAATATTTTCAGACGGAGAAGCCGGTTGTGCGGGAATTGATGAATGCGAATATATGATATGATGTTATAATCCGGAGGATTTTGATGAAAAAAAATGCAGTTCTTATCATTGCTGGAGTTCTGATTTTATGTACTGCGGTGGGGATATATTATTTCAAAACAGATGGTTTTCGTCCTGAAATGATGTTCTGTGAGGGTCCTCCGCCTGACGGCCCCCCCCATGATGGGCCTCCCGAAGAGGTGCGCAGGGAAAAGCGGCGAATGCTCGGGATGCTGAAACGTGAACTGCGGTTGTCAGATGATCAGTATGACAAAATTCTGAATCTTCATGAGCAGAACGATATCGCCCTGAAAAAAAACAGGTATCATGTCCACCGCATGATGGATGTCCTGAGAAAGGAGCTTCTGAATACCGAGTTCAACGAGCAGCGGACAAGAAAAATCCTTGAGGATATCGATTCCCTGAAACGCGAGGACCGCATACGGTTTATAAAAATGCGCTTTGAGATGAAAAAGTTTCTGACGAAGGAGCAGGCGGTAACCTTTGACCGGATACTTGACAGGCGGTTCAGGTCGTTCCACAGGCGGCACCGGTTTGACAGGGAGAGGTTTCATCACGAGAAGCGGAAAAGGGGCAGGAATGACTGAAAAGGAATTTACCCGTTTTGTCGAGGAGACGAAGGGGATAGTCCTTTCCGCAGTGAGGAGGTATCTCTCTCCCGACCTGCATCATGCCATTGATGATGTGGTGCAGGAGTCGTATCTGAGAATATACCGGAACCTGCACAAAACGCATTTTGCCGAACCGGCATCGCGTAACAACTGGATTTACACAATTGCAAAAAATGAGTCCCTCAGGATGGCGGAACGCTCCTCACGGGAAAGCCTGAAGGTGAAGAAGTTTGTTGCGTCACTTGATCCCGACGACGGTCTGGTCGTTGAATCCATGACTGAGGAAATCATGATTATACGGGACGTGATATCGGGCCTGCCGGAGAAGTACAGGATAGTGTTTGAACTCCTTGTTATGGGGTTTTCCGAGAAGCAGATTTCGGAAAAACTTGATTTAAAAAAGGGTACCATTAAATCAAGGATTCACAGGGGAAGGGAGCTTATTAACAGGACCCTTTCCGAGCGGGGTGTGAGGTATGAATATGAATGAGCATGAAAAAATATTTAATGAAGAAATCGACAAAAGACTCCGCAGCAGTGAGTGGACTGCGTCAATTGCTGCCGGCGTTATCAGCACGGTACGCGATGAAAGGAAAAAAAGGGTATATGACATTACCTCCATTTTGTTTCCCGTCGCCGCCGCCGCGGTCCTGGTTTTGGCCCTCACTTTTCAGGGGGGGCTCCGGCATTCTGTTGCTGATGACAGCGGTGCGCTGGTGCAGATGTCGGGTATGGCGGGCGAAGATACGTCAGGTATCTTTACTGATGAGATTGACCAGATCATCAGCTATACCGGGAATTGATGTGCGTGTCCCTTTTGCTTTTTGACGGAGCAGGATATTAATGATTGGGTGTGAAAGCTGTCATGACGCAGCGGGTAGAGCTGTAAAAACCGGAAATCCCTTATAAACACAGAGGTCAGGTAAATGAGCAGAAGAAAACTGATAATTCTTGCGGTGTGTGCCGCAGTCATTTTTATTATGATAATATCATTATTTTATAACAACTCCGGTACCGTTGTACGGCCGAGAATCGCTCCGGTTGTTGAAGCAGTGTATGCTCTGGGCACGGTGAAAACCGACAGATGGTATAATACCAGGTTCGGCATGAATACTGTTATACGGAAGATATATGTTGTTGAAGGGCAGTATGTCGCCACAGGTGACCCGCTTCTCATGACTGACTCCGGTATGGTTTTCGGGGCCCCCTTCTCCGGAACGGTAACTTCAATCGCATACCGGGAGCATGAAATGGCCCCGACGGGGCAGTCTGTCATTTCCCTGTCAAGCCTGAAGGAACTGTATGTCCGTGTTTCCCTTGATCAGGAGTCAATTGTCAGGGTCGTCAAAGGACAGAAGGTTGAACTGAGTTTTGAGAATTTACGGGATGAAAAAGTCCGTGGTGTGGTCGAAAGTGTATATCCTTCCGGTGATGAGTTTCTGGTGAGGGTGGGGGTGCCTCTTTTCCCGGAGGGAGTACTGCCAGAAATGACCTGTGATGTCGCAATTGAAATCCGGGGAAAAGACCGGGCCCTCCTGATCCCGCTGACTGCGGTAAAGAACGGCAGGGTGACCCTGATGCGAAAGGGACGGGAGATTACTGTCCCGGTTTCCTCCCGGAGGATTGATGAAAAATGGACTGAAGTGCTGGATAATTCCGTACGGGAGAGTGACAGAATCATTCTCCAACAAGAACAATCAGGCAAAAAAAGAAAATCAGAACAATAGATACGGGACGTGTTTCACATGCCGTGATATAACAATTGGGAGATTTACTACATGTGGTTTGTTGCGTTAAAACATCTTTTTTCCCGCAAGAGTCAAACGCTGCTGACTCTCCTTGCGATAGTATTGGGGGCATGCGGATATGTTGTCTTCAGCGGAATCCAGCTCGGATTTCAGAAGCACATGATCGGGATGCTTATTGAGCGGAGCGGTCACATCAGTATTCTGCCGAGGAATGATTTTATCACTGCCGGTTCAATCACTGGTATGTTTTTTCAGGATGCTGAATTGCGGTGGCTTAATATTCCATCGGGAAGGCGTTCTCATGATAAGCTGTCAAGCGCAGGGCAGTGGTATACGATTCTGCGGAACAGTGACGACGTCATTGCGTTTGCTCCTCAGATCAGCAAGGACATTATTCTGAGCAATGGCAGCTTTACCCAGAATGTGGGTATTGTGGGAATTGATCCGGAAAAGCAGATGAGCGTGACTAATATCGGGAATGATGTTACTTCAGGAAATCTCCGCGAGTTGAATAACGGGAATTCATTGATATTTATCGGTGAACGGCTGATGAAATTTCTCGGCGCGCGGGTAAACGATACTATCCAGGTGTCGACATCCAAAGGTATTGTTACACCCATGAAGATTATCGGGACGTTCAATACCGGTAACCGGAGGAGCGATGAGCGGACCGCGTATGCGTCAATCAGCACTGTTCAGCGTGCGACAAATTCCATTGGAGAAATATCAACAATTGTTGTAAAAGTAAATGATTATAAAAAAGCTGCGGAAATCGCCACAGAGTGGAACAGGAGAAACAGCGATCTTGTTGAAAGCTGGGACCAGCTCAGCGCCGACCACCTGAGTATGATGGGTACACAGGACATGGTGCGAAACGTTACCACCATCGCATTTATTGTGATTGTTGCATTCGGAATATATAATATTCTCAATATGGTGGTGACGCATAAAATGCGTGACATCGCGATTCTCCGGTCTATGGGATTTAATCAGCGTGAAATAGTATTTCTCTTCCTCGTTCAGGGAATTATTCTCGGGGTGATGGGGGGAATTGTGGGGCTTCTCAGCGGATTTCTGGGGTGCATGTATGTGGAAACGATACAGATAAGCGGGGGACCCGGCTCTGTTGGTATCAGGAATATGATGGTTTCCTGGGATATTATGATTTATGTGAAGGCGTTTCTTCTTGTGTCCGGCGCCTCCGCGATCGCGAGCTATTTTCCGGCACGGACGGCGGGAAAACTTTCACCGATTGAAATTATCAGGGGAACCATATAGCGATGAATATTATTGAGTGCAAAAATGTGGTGAGGTCATTCGGCGAACCGCCCCTGGTGATACTGAAGTCTCTTTCTTTTACCGTGGAGAAGGGTGAGTTTATCGGGATAACGGGCCGTTCGGGTTCGGGGAAATCAACACTCCTGTATGTGATGAGCGGCCTTGATGACCTCTCTTCCGGGGAGGTTATCATTTCCGGCAAGAATATACATGCTCTCGAAGGGGAGAGTCTCCACCTGTTCCGCAACAGAAACATGGGATTTGTGTTTCAGTTCCACTTTCTCCTCCCTGAACTGACGGCGATGGAAAACATCCTCATGCCCGCAAGAAAATACCGGGAGGAAAAGAAGCGGGCGGAATATGCCATTTCTCT
>JAKQCH010000380.1 GCA_029573825.1 Spirochaetota bacterium
AGTAATTGACGGCGATAAATACACCTACATGAAAAACGGCATAATCCATACTGAAACAAAGAAATACGGGGAATTCAGCTTCGAGTATGATCTGAGGAACGATACGATATATTTTTATGTGCGGAAATATTACGGAAGCAGGCCGTTTCCCTTCACCATACTGTATATGACACGAAATGAAATGCTTCTGTTTGACGTTGTCCAGAGGAAAAACAAACAGGTGGCCTATACGAAATACGCGAAAATTCCGTAACAGGCCGTGTTTGCCTCATTATCAGTTTACCATTTCCCTGGTGAATACATTTATAAATGATTCCGCGTCTTTCTTTCCAAGGTCATAGGCTTCCTGGAGTCCTCCGGGATTGGTGTAATCCCATTTCGAAACCGGAATGGGCCGTGAGGGCTGAACATACACCTTTCTGCCCGGCAGGGGAATAGCATTATCGTTGTACCGCCTTGTGAGGAGCACAAGGGTTCTCCCGGGGCAGTCCTCAACCGCGAATACCGGCACATTGTCAACGAAGCCCCCGTCAAGTGCGGGCTCGCCCTTCCACAGCTGCATGGGAGTAAAGGGGGGCGTGCTGGATGAAGCGAATATCAGGTCAACAAGTTCTTCAGGAGTTTCACAGTCCCTGACACGGAAACACTCCGGTTTATACCCGCTTTTTATCCCAAACGATGGATGCAGGGGCTGTTTCAACAGCTTCTCAAGATAATAAATTGCTGTCCCGTACAAGGTAGCCCCCATGGGACCAAGAAATTTCGGAAGCCTGCTCAGGGTGATTCGTATTTCCGGACCCTTTTTCAG
Source organism: Spirochaetota bacterium (assembly GCA_029573825.1). GTDB lineage: Bacteria > Spirochaetota > UBA4802 > UBA4802 > JAGODF01 > JAKQCH01. The sequence continues at coordinate 809 of JAKQCH010000380.1, forward strand.
CCTGGTGAGAGATTTTCCGTCAAGACCGTAACGGAGTCCCGCACGGTACATCTTTTCATGAGGGAATACCGCCATATTGCTGAAAAGTCTTGAAGGATAAACATTTCTGCTGTTATATGCCGTTATCATTTTGAAAAAATCCCGTGTCTGTTCCGCGGTTCCCGCAAGAAGCAGACAGGCCATCGCTGCCCCCGCGCTTACACCCGCCACGACATCGGGCTTAATATTCAGCTCCGGCGCCGCAACTGACCAGAAACCGACCTGCCAGAGGCATCTGCTGCCTCCCCCGGCAAATACTACATTTTGAAACGGTGATGCATTTTTCATGACTTTCCACTCTATATTTTTTTTATTTACATTTATTATATCACAGGATTCACCTGCCGCAACAATCAACAAACTCATTTGCTGTATTGATGAACAGGTGTTACGGAAAAAACACTTTTGTGAACTATCTGTATTTATCAAGAAAAAATTCTTCTTATTTACAAAATATCTGAATCATGGTCCGGAGTACATAAGAAAACCCGCTATGGAATAGCGGGTTCTTCACACAGTACATATCCGTCTTAATCAAATAATCTCTACGCAGTTGTATCGATCTGCCGTCCCTTGTTTTCCTCGGATATCTTTTCTGTCTGCTGTGTCCGTGTGTCTTCCGTGTTTCTCGACTCGTTCTGTATGCGGTTGCTCTCGAGTACTCCCTGGGGTACAGAAT
>JAKQCH010000386.1 GCA_029573825.1 Spirochaetota bacterium
AAAAAAATTTTCCATCTGTTGGATGGTGCGATGAAAAAAATGGGCGCCCGCGGCCTCCGCTGGCTTAAAATTGTACATCTTTTTTTTGTATCCATGTGGGTGGGAGGCGCAATCAGCCTGCTGATGATATTTTTCCTTGCCCGGCCCTCCGGCGGCGATGAGCTCTATGCGGTGAATATGGCGATGAAACTCGTTGACGACTTTGTCATCATTCCCGGCGCGAACGGGTGCCTCCTTACGGGGCTTGTGTACGGCATCTGGACCCGCTGGGGGTTTTTCAGGCATAACTGGCTGAAGGTGAAATGGGCCATGACCGTGGCGCAGATCGTGTTCGGCACATTCTGGCTTGGCCCCTGGCTCAACGGCAACGCCGCGATCGCTGCGACAGAGCGTCTTGGCGCCCTGCAGAACCCGGTGTATATGCATAATTATACGATGAACGCATTCTGGGGCCCCCTCCAGGTGTCCCTCATCCTTGTGATGGTGTGGATATCTGTCGATAAGCCGTGGAAGGGCGGTAAAAAAAATGACAGGGGCCCGGGCGGTTGATATCGCTCTGTGCCAATATATCAGACCCATGAAAAACAGGAAATCCCCCGCCGGTCCTCCCCATTTTGATCTCTCCCTCGATGTCGAATGCAGTTTCGGTTCCCGTGCCGCATCCTCCGCATGCGGGGAGCTGTTCCTCAACCGGTATGACGCCGCCGACATCCTTGACCTGCTTGAGGATGCGGGCCTCACTGCGCACCTGCGGGGGAAGGGATTCAGCGGTGTTGCGGTCGATATTGACCGGGACGACGCCGGCATTCACCATCTCAGGATGTACGGGGACTATATCGACCGCAAAAATCTTCTTGTGACAATCCGCATTTCAGAGGCGCCTTACACCCTCGACAGGGCCGCGCTGACCGGGGTGCGGGGGACAGTGCCGCTGCAGCTCTTTGTGCTTGAATGGCTGCAGTCCGGCAATCCGCGGGAACAGTTCGGCGAACATGACATACCCCTGCCGGGCCAGATGATTCCCGGTCTCGGCGCGGTGCCGTACCTCATGGAGCTCCTGAGGCGTTTTGGCGTGATGGAGCGCCGGGACGGAATAATGGATACCCCGGCGCACCTTCATGGCGCGATCATGTATTCCCGGCGGTTCCTGTTTGTTGATCCGGTCCATGAAGGAATTTTACAGGCCCTCAAAAGGGACCTCGGCTCATACGGAATCTGCGATATGTCATGGGCCATGGCGACGGGCGCCATTATTGAAACTAATTCAGAACAGCAGCAGAAATTTAATCCCTCGCCCCAGATATATCCTCTTTCTCCGGCTTCAGGGAAGTACTTTTTTTCGTGGCGCTACAGGCGACGGGTGCGGGATATCATGAAGCGGAAGAAATTTATTCTCAACGAGCAGGAAATGATACGAAAGAGGAATGAGCTTCTCCGGAAAAGGCAGCAGTAATTTATTTTTTTTCTTTCATGCCGCCGGTAATTAGTCTATTATTGATTTTGATATGGAAATCATACATTCCCGGGAGGCACTATGAAAGTCAGATTATACACGGGATTAGCCGCAGCGCTCATAGCGGGAATATGTGTCATGCCGATTAACGCGGAGGAACCCGTCACGCTCCCGGTGCCCGGGACAAAGTACGGGCAGCATGTGCTCCCCGATGAAACGTCACTCAGGAACTGGAACGTGTATGTGCAGCCGATTGTGGTGAACCGTGAAACCCTGGTGAAGCAGGCATACCGGAAGGACTCTCCGGAGGCTGCGGTGGTACAATTTTTCGGAAGCATCGCAAAGGGAGACAATGAATATCTCACGTTGCTGTCGTCCAGGATCAGGCCTGAAGTGAAAAAATCAATTGCGGCACAGAGTAAAGTGGAAGGAAAATCTTTTCAGGAACTGCGTCTTTTCGCCAGACTTGCAACAGATGCAGCGATGATCCTGGAAAAAACAGAAGGTTCATTCCTTGCCAACAGGGAGGATATGGGCAGGGTGGTGCGGCACTTCGGTCCTTTCAGCCTGTTGATATTTTTCGAAACTCCTCCCCGGGAGGAAGACGGTTTTGTGCTTCTTGAAAAGGAGAACAGTTCGTGGAAGATCCTTGCTGTGACGGGATGGCTCTACAGGCCCGGGCAGCAGAAATAGTATTTTTCCTGACGTTATTCTTCTTATTGCGTTTAAAATGGTTTTCATTCCCGCCAGTGTAGCGTTCATTGCGATCCGGTTGACAGTTATTGTTTTTTGTCATAAAGTAAGCTGTTTGAAGTTCAGTTTTCGCACATGCGCTGTTGGTAAGACGAGATGCTTTTGTGTGTTTACATAATCAATATATGATATTATAGATTTTTCATGTACGCCCTCAGGGATGTGCGTGGAAAAAATTATCTCCTTATCCTCCTCGCCCGGGCAACCTTCTGTGAAATGCATAGCGGTTGTCCGGGTGCATGTATCATCAGATACTTCGGCAGGTGAGGAATATACTGTTATCACAAGATCCCCTCTGTGGTATTCCTCCG
>JAKQCH010000394.1 GCA_029573825.1 Spirochaetota bacterium
AAATTCGTTGACAAGTACTCCGGTACTCTGTATATTACAAAGTAATTAAAAATCCCTCCGTTATTGGCATACTGCCATGTGCGAAAGGGGGAAAAACCATTGTTTACAAAAGCAGGGACTTCCTGCACTGTAATGAGAACAAATATCTAGAAATTATTGATTTTGGAGGAAGATATGAAAAAGATGTATGCTGTGCTACTTGTACTGTGTGTGGGAATACTTTTTGCGGGAGTAAATTGTGGCAGTGAAACGACGGAGATCGGATGGGTTCATGGTTCAAGCGATGGCGAAACATATAGTCAGATAGTATGGAAGGACGATACGGACAATGTCAACCAGCAATGGTCTGATACTATTGCTGGTGGTGGACAAACCACATCAAAGGAAATAACAAAATTGACAGGTTATGGTGAAACATTTAGTACTGCTGGAGGTGGTGGTACAGTAACAATATATGTTGATACTAATAATGATGGCTGGAATGAAAAAATCATCACTGCAGATGAAGGTAGTTCGACAATGTATACTATTAAAAAAGCAGAATAAAAATTATTATACGCTAACAATTAGCTTATTGTTTAGTAATTTATTTGACTTTGAATGTTGGTGTTTTTTGATAAAAGAAATGAATTATATTAAAACTATTAGAATAACAAAATTTATTTTGCTAATATTGTTTCTTGCTTCCCCAGTCTTTGCAGATTCCGACCAATCACAGGAGAAATGGTTCAGAATCAGCGGAAGATGGATTTTTAATGAAACAAGCGGGAAAGGGTTTCTTTTCCAGAGGGCCGTATCAGTATATCCATGGAACTACAACTACCCTTCCAACTTTCACTCCATTGTAACAACCGGGGAATACAGCGATTACTCTTCCATAAAGTGTAAAATCGATTTCCTGAAGAGAAATAATGCAGTGGAACTGATGCTGTTCTTCAACGCGGAATTTTCAGAACAGAGCCGCTACCATAACCTGTACGCCTTTCGTCTTGACGGCGACGCGCAGCGGTTCCGGAAAGCGGTATTTTTGAAAACATCTGTAATTAACCCGGAAAAGATGTCAGCGCGCAACAATTTCAAAGTTGAGGAGATTTCTCAAACCTTCTGCACCATATCCCTTGACAGGCCACTGGATTGCGATATACAATTTTCCGGAAAAACCACCTCGCTGTATATCAACAACACGAGAATACTATCAGTAAAAACCGAAACTCCTTTAAACAGGGGGAAAATCGGCCTGGGCATTAAAAACTCCCAGATCAATGTATATGATTTCAAGCTGTTTAAAAAGAATGAGCTGCTGTTTCACGATGATTTTTCGAAGGATTCCATGAAACGCCTCAAAGCGACACTTCAGCGGGTGCCGGCGAAATAGCGAGCAGCCGCTGCCCGTATATCACAATGCACAAAAAAAACCGCGGACATACCGCGGCTTTTTTATTCAATCAGGCAGAAAACACCCCAGTATTAACGAATCAAACGCCTTACGGTGTCAGGGTTCAGGTTCGTGAGTGATTCCGGAGTCCTGTCAAATTTCGCCATGGCGGTTTCGATATTGCCCACCAGGCGCTCCGCAGAATCGGAACCTCCCAGGCGTGAAGCGAGGATATTCTCGGATTCCACCTGAAGTTTCCGGAGGGAGGACACATCGCCATTAATGAGCTCCTGCGTCCTGTTCTTCGCGGTGGCGAGGACCTCTGAATTCACGTTGCTGCCGACAAACTCGCGCAGCACCTGACGCCCCTCGAACTGCACATCATTGAGTATCTCTTCACGGCCGCTTCCGCCCCTG
>JAKQCH010000403.1 GCA_029573825.1 Spirochaetota bacterium
TACCTTGACGATATCGCACGGGGGACAATACGTGCGCTCAAAAAAGTCGGGTATGAAATCATTAACCTCGGCGGCGGACAAAAGCCCCTTACCATTAATTACATGATTAAAACCATTGAAAAATATTTAGGGAAGAGTGCCGCTATCGACCAGAAGCCGTTTCAGAAGGTGGATATGATGGAGACCTGGGCCGATATCACGAAAGCCGGGAAGCTTCTGGGGTGGCAGCCGGAAGTGGAGTTTAAAGACGGCATGAAGCGCACCGTCGACTGGTATGTAAAAAACAGGGAGTGGGCGGGGAAAATTACGGTATAATACAATGCAATGAGAGCGGACACCATGACACAAACAGCAGTTACAATCGGAACACTGACCCTGAAAAATCCTGTTACCGTTGCCTCCGGCACCGCGGGGTACGGCGAGGAGTTTTCACGGTTTTTTGATATATCCCGCCTCGGGGCAATTTTCACCAAGGGACTCAGCATTGAGCCGAGGCCCGGCAATAAGGGAAACCGCATCTGTGAAACCACCGCGGGAGTGCTGAACTCCATCGGCCTTGAGAACGTGGGGCTTGAGGCGTTCCTGCGGGACAAGATGCCCTTTCTTATTTCCAAAGGGGCCACGGTGATTCCCAATGTGGCGGGGCATTCCATTGAGGAAAATGTTGAGCTCTGCAGGGTGCTCTCGGAAACTCCCGGAGTGTCCGCCGTTGAACTCAACGTGTCCTGTCCCAATGTGAAGGAAGGGGGCATGGCCTTTGGGCGCGACATCAGGGTCTTTACGGAGCTTGTTGAAAAGGCGCGGAAGGTGACGAAGGGGCCCCTCATCGTGAAGCTTTCACCCAACAACACCGATCCCGGCGAGTTCGCCGTGCGTGCCGAGGAACTGGGGGCTGATGCGGTGTCGGCGGTGAACACCTTCCTTGGAATGAAGATTGATCTTCATTCGAAGAGGCCCCATTTCCGGAACAAATTCGCGGGGTACAGCGGGCCCGCAATCAAGCCCATGGCGCTGCGGATTGTGTTCGATATTTTTTCACGGGTGAGCATCCCCGTCATCGGGCTCGGGGGGATTTCCTCCGTTGAGGATGTGATCGAGTTTATGCTGGCGGGGGCATCGGCGGTGTCAATAGGCACCATGAGCCTGGTGGACCCTGTGGTGTCGGTGAACTGCATCGGTGCACTGGAGCAGTATCTGCATAGTGAAGGATATAATGACGTGAAGGATATAATCGGGCTCGCCCACCGGTAGGCTCCCGCCGGAAGGGCAGGGGCCCTGTACTAAAACAGCACAGTATCGCACGAATCCAATGATCGGAGTACTATACCATGAAGTACTGGAACAAACGACTGAAAAACATGTCGGAATATATTCCGGGAGAACAGCCGGAAAACCTTGAGACGTATATAAAGCTGAACACCAATGAAAATCCATTTCCGCCGTCAAAGGTTGTCCTTGAGGCCATCAGGGAGGCCTGTAACGAGTCCCTCCGCAGGTATCCGAACCCGACAAATATTGCGGTCCGGGAACTGTTTGCCAGGGAAAACGGTTTCGGTGCGGAGAATGTCTTTCTGGGAAATGGTTCCGATGAAATATTCAATCTAATTTTCCGGGGTTTCGCAGACCCCGGGAGCACGGCGGTGTTCTCCTATCCATCGTACTCTCTGTATTATACTTTTTCTGAAGCAAACGGTATTAAATACGATAAAGTTGATCTTGATGAAAACCTCGACCTGCGGCTTGATGAATTCCTGAAGAAGGACTATTCCCTCGCCATTATATCGAACCCCAACAATCCTACGGGGAAGGGGTGCGACCGGCGGCAGGTGGTTGAGTTTCTGAAGAAGTTCAAGGGGCTCCTTGTCATTGACGAAGCCTATGTTGACTTTTATGGCGAAACTCTGATTGACCTCGTAAAGGAATACGATAATGTAATCATTACCCGCTCATTCTCGAAGTCCTATTCCCTCGCGGGGCTCCGTGTGGGCCTTGCCGTTGCCCATGAGGACATCATTAAAGGATTTCTCAAGCTGAAAGATTCATACAATGTGGACCGCCTCGCGGAAGCGGGGGCCCTTGCGGCGCTCAGGGACAAAAAGGGATTTACCTACAACATCGGAATGCTGAGAAGCAACAAGGAATATCTGGAAGAACGGCTTGAGGACCTGGGATTTACCATTGTGCCGTCAAAGGCGAATTTTCTCTTGGTACGGCACGGCACTGTTTCCCCGAAAACAATATACGAGGAACTGAAGGAGCGGAAAATACTTGTGCGGTATTTCAGCGGACCTGTTCAGTCGGAGTACATTCGCATTACTGTGGGCACCATGATGGAGATCAAGACCCTCATGAAGGAACTGACGCCTATCGTGTCAGCCTGATGATGTTTCCCTCCATGTCGGTGATGGTGTTGCGCCGGATCACCTCGTCAAGGGTGAGGCGGCTGCTTTCAAAGAGCCGCGCGTCGCTGCTCAGGAGCCAGAAGTTGAAATGTTCCGTGCTCCACCCGTGTCTCCAGCGCATTCCCACGACAACTCCCACGATTTCCTTTTCACCGAGGAGTTCACGCTGTGACATCAGAGCAGGCATGATGGAGGGAAGCTGTTTTTTCAGGAGATGGGAAATTCTTTCCCCGTAGCCGCTTTCCGGAAGATTGTCCGTGTCCGGGGAAAAGTCGATTCCCAGGTACAGCTTTGTGTCATCCTTCTTCTTTTTGTCATGATAGAACCCGATGCTGTGCTCTGCTATACGCAGGGACCTGTCTGTGCTGAAGGCATGGGCTACTTCCAGCAATTGACGGTAATATTTTTTATGATAATATGATCCCTTCGTGGTGTACTGGTCGATGCGTACGAGGTATTTATCGTACACATTCTCGGGATTACGGGGCATCGGTGTAATCACTATTCCCCGTTCCCCCGTCGATTCGCATTGAAGTGAAAATATTGTGATGATTGTAAGAAGCGCTTTTCCGTACATTGCCTGCCGCTGCCTGTGAGTGGGATTACCGACTTTCGGAAAAAATATCCGCACCGGCAGACCTTTGTCAAGGAGAATATGGGGGAGGTGTTTTTAATTACCTTGCTGGTAAATCGTTTTAATATGAGTCCTCCCTCCCTTTCCGGATAATAGAAATAATCTCTGATGTTTTTACACTGCTTTTGACGCCCTCTACGTCAAAAGGAGATTTCCTGTTTTTTTCTATTATTGGAACAATCCTGAACCTGCTCCCGTCTCTCCGTGTAATAATTACTTCTTCGGTTAATGAGGTATTTAAAATCGCGGCAAAATTCTGCCTTGCATCTGAGTAGTTAAAGATTTTCATACAACCTCCGGAGTGAATATTTTCATTTTATTTGCGATGTCTTTCATCTTTTTGTCAAGTGTCAGGATCGGCAGGTTGAGCCGTTTTGCAGTTTCAAGATAATACGCATCATAGGCATAAATATTGTATTCGACAGCGATCTGTAACGCATTTCCAATTTCAACTGATACAAGGCGTACGGGAATTTTTTGAAAAATGGCATAACATTTTTCAACCTGTTTCTTTTCAATGCTGCCGCGTTTTGCCATTGCAGAGAACGCATTACCGATCTCATAAGGTAAAATCTCGGGTGAAACCAGATCGGAATTTTCCGTCAGACTGATAATTCCCGCTTTTTCAGGTTCATTCATTATAACAGCAAGATAGATGTTTGCGTCAACGAGATAGTTCATTTGTACAATGTACAATATGTCTGTAGAAATGTCAAGTGTGGAGTATTTATTTTATGCAGGTATATTATCCGGCAGTGATGAAAGGAAGATATCCGGTCTTATCGTCAAACACCGGGTAAGAATATGATGATTGTAAGAAGCGCTTTTCCGTACATTGCCTGCCGCTGCCTGTGAGTGGGATTGCCGACTTTCGGAAAAAATATCTGCACCGGCAGACATTTGTCAAGGAGAATACGGGGAGGGGCTGTTGTTCCTTCCACTGGGCTTTTTTTCACACTGTTTACGATACCACCCTGTTTCTTCCTTCATTTTTCGCCTTATAAAGATTGATATCAGCTTTGTCGATGAGCTTTTCAATAGTGTTCAGTGTGCTGTCAATTTCCGCGACGCCGCAGCTGACAGTAACTGTTCCGACGCTGTGGAATTCATGGGAGGATATGGCGGCACGAATGTTCTCGGCCACAACTACCGCACCGGATGTATCTGTTTCCGGGAGAACCAGGATGAACTCCTCGCCGCCGTATCGTCCCAGCACATCATTTATCCGGATATTGGATTTTATTATTTCCGCTACGCCTTTCAGTATGATATCACCGATGCTGTGGCCATGGGTATCGTTGACATTCTTGAAGTGGTCAATATCTATCATAATTACGGATACGGTGTTGCCATACCGGATGTATCTGTTGAATTCAACATCCAGCTTTTCAAAGGATACACGCCGCGTATATACACCTGTTAAAAAATCATTTGTTACCATGTCTTCAATGGTTTTTTGTGATATCCCGTAATATATCGTAAACATGATGAGAATAATCAGAAGGAGGGCCAGCGCCACGGAAAGCATGTAAAATGACATGTTCTGGAAATGGATCTTTTTATTGTCTGAAATCGAAAAGATATACGCAACATTATTTCCGGTAAAATTCCTTATCGGCAAAAAAGTCAGGAGCAGGGAACTTCCTTCGCTCTGTATTTCAAGACAGAAGGGAGTACCCCTTTCTGTGTTTTCTGAGAGAGCGTGCCGGATTTTTTCTTTATCAGCAGCACTGATGTGTTTTTTTAATATGCATGATTCACTGACTGCACGGTCCAGAACAAACCGGTTGTCAATGGGCCAGAGCTTATAGTTTGATATTTCACTTTTAAAAACTTTTTCTGTTACCTGACTTGCGAGAATAATGAATTCCGTATCTATATTGAACCGTTGTTTCAGCTGGCTGGTGACAGTTTTTATTGAAACGCTTATTTCAACTGAGCCTATATGCCTGTTCCTGTATTGCAGGGGATAAATATACCTGTACCCGTTTACAATCCGCCCCTCCTCAAATCCGGAGATTGGTTTTTTCTCTCTGTTGGCGTATTCTACCGAATACCGTACTCCCGTCAGATCGTCTCCGTACTTTTCAGGGCGGTGAAAACGGAGAAAACTCCTGTTATTACACTCATGGAAGTGAAGCTGTCTGAAGTTATAGGCGGTAATTTTCTGATAGAGCGGTGTCAGTTCATCGAAAAGGCGTTTTCTGAACATGTTCTTGCGGTGCGGGTCCTGTGATGCGACACCATCAGCCAGAATGCGTTTTACTCTTTCAGTGTTTATCAGAAGATGGTAAATTGAATCAGCCATATTCGAATATATGCTTGTTATTATAATAAACTGTGAATTCAGTTCATTGATATGATTCTTTTCAATTTCCTTTTTGTTGTGTGTATAATTAACATAAAAAAGTACACACGAAATGAGTACAATGGCGATGAGCAGCACCAGAACTGCCATGCGAATGTCGGTCTTTATTTTATTGTGAAATATATTCATGTTTAGAAGTGTTCTTATGTTGGTACAATAATACGACCTGTCATCTGTTGATATTGTCAGGGATATGCGATGAAAGTCAATACAAAATATTGGACTTCTGTTCGAGCCAATTCGGAATTTGAGGATGTGCTGGGGAGCTGATGTGGTGCGGGTGCAGTTTGTGTCTGCATGGCTGTTACCTGCGGCAGTATGTGTGTATGCGTTATCATATTTGTCAGGTTTTTTTAATACCTGTTTCACTTCTTCCGGTATTGGAAGATTTCACTGAGAGATCATTTTTGATGGAAAGGGCCCCGTCATATTTCTGCGAATCCGCAATTGAAAGCCATCCATTATCTCCATCGAGTCCCAGACGTGACTGAATTGTGGTCATTGCATGGTGGGCCGCGTTGCGGAGGGCGTTGTTGTTGCTCTCTTTGCTGATTTTGTATAAATGTTCAACTGACGCGAGATCACCTTCTTCTTCATATAAAGTAAGAAGGGACAGGCATGTGTGCTGTTCCATAAACTGAAGATATCCCGCATAAAAATGCAGGTCCGGTTTTTTCTCAAGGACCAGTAATGTTTTTATGATCTCATCCCTGACAGAAGGGGCCTGCTCCCGGCAGATTTTTTTCAAGCGGGTAATGGACTTTATATACTTGTCTTCTCTGAAAGAGCGAACAATATCACACTTCAACGTGTCATCGATTTTTTTTTCAAGCATCTCCATCATTTCATCAAGCCCGGTTCCCCCGAGAAGAAGCGCCGCCTCATAGCGATTTCTTAAATCAGGGTCACCGGCCATTGCCTGTAAAAGCGAGTCCCTCACAGCGGTATCAGTTTTAAGATGAGCTCCCGCCATAATTATGTTCTTTCGTCTCACTTCAGCAACGGGGTCATGGAGTATGTTGTTAAGAAGGCGTTTTTTGCACCTGACAATTGGCGCCTGATTTTCATCATGGAGAAGTGCCATATAGAGAGAATTGCCGATATCTAAGGGACCGGTGAGGTCCGCAGCTGTTTGGATGTCACAAAGCGGGATGCTGTATTGCAATTGTAAATTGGTAAGCTCCAGGTCTTTGAACGTAATCATGGAGAATAATATCTTCCTGATTTCTTCAGTAAGAATTGCATGCGCGACATAGGGCTTGTTCGCCTGAATAAGAAAGGCGTTGTCGAATGGTTTGTCGCCTGTTATAATATCTGACTCTCCGAGGGCTTTTTTTATCCTTAGCAGCGGTGTCTCTTCATTGATAGTTATCGCACCCTTAAAATTTAAACTTCGGATAATTGTGATGGTCATACAGTCGTTTTCACGAACTGATTTTGTGATTTTCACATAGCCCGCTTCCGTTTCGCCATGGAGCTCGGGATAGCTGAAAAAGCCTTTTCCGGTTAAAAACAAGTTTCTTTCACCGGAGATTTCCTTCATGATTTTTGATATTCGTCTTCTGTTTGAGCTGAATACCATTTCAATACACTTTTCCAGTTTGTCTTTGTTTTTGCATTTCTTCCTAATTCAGCTATTTTAACACATCAGGGTTCCCTCCTAAATAATAAGCACTGGTATATAAAAGTCAAATAAACACATAGATGTAAAATGAAAAAGAACATTAAAATAATATTTGACAATGTGTATACATTGTAATATATTTCAAGACATGGATATGTTGAAAAATATGATTATTACCTGGAACCCTGCAAAAAATGAAATATTGAAAGAAAGACGGGGAGTCGATTTCAATGATGTGTTGATTGCGATAATGGAAAACAGGGTTCTGGATGTTGTAACTCATGTGAATAAAGATAAATATCCCAACCAGAGTATGATGATTATAGAAATTGATAACTACATATACATGGTGCCGTTTGTCACGGAGGGTGATAAAACATTATTTCTCAAAACAATATACCCAAGCCGTAAGGCAACAGCGCAATATATTGATGAAATGGAGGACTCCAATAATGAGAAAAAATAAATTCGATTATGTTGATAAAGAAGAACAGGAACTTCTGGAGGCATTTGACAAAGGCGAATTCGTTTCAGTTAAAAACAAAGATAATGTCATCCTTGAACTGAAGGAGGCAGCAAAAAACACAATTACGAAAACCAGACATGTGAGTATACGTCTTTCCGAGAAGGACCTGGTAAAGATCAAAGCAAAGTCAGTTGAGACAGGAATACCATATCAGACACTCATCGGTTCTGTGCTTCACCAGTTCGCCGAGGACAAGATTAAAATAGTGCTGTAATATTTTAATCTTGGTTTCCCGATTCCAGGCAGGAAACCCACTTGAGTGTATTTGTTGCCTAACTCGGCAAAACTTTTATTCCCTCTTCCCAATCTTCTTTTCAATAAAGGATACCACTTTTTCAGCAAGATGAATTGCTTCTTTTGTTTCTGTTATGTCCGGCATATAAAAATCATCGGGGTAACGTATAACTGTCCCATACGGTGTCAGTATTTCTATCCCGGCATCAGTTAATTCTGAAAAAGATGAATCTATGGAAATGCATTTTGCAAGTATTCTGCTTATGTTGTGAGTTTTTTCAGCTTCCTGTTCAAAATATACCAGGTAGCCCTTCAGGTACTTTTCAACAGCCTGCTGCATGTGAAAACAGATTGTATCTGTTGCGGGATTTTCGGTTTTAAACTCATCCTTGCCGGTTTTCAGGTCATTCTGCGCTTTTTTAAACCATAAGTTCGCGGTTTCCTGCTGGCTGCTCATGCAACGGTACCATATTTATATGCATAATAGGAAATCTTACCTGTATCGGTACGATCTTTTTCAAAATCCTCTTCACTCTTAAATAGGACATCGGCATCGGCTCCAAGTTTACCCAGTTTACGGTTTATTGGCAGCCATAACTTCATTTTATCTTTCCATTCTATCGGTTTATCCAGGATAGCAATGAAATCCCAGTCGCTTCCAGATGAGAATTCACCGGAGGCGCGGCTCCCAAACAGGATGAGCTTCTTTACGGTATACCCCTGTTTTATGCATTCTTCTCTTATAGTCTTCGCTATAGTGTTTTTAATCTCGTTTTCTGTCACTCGTCAGGCCTCTGATTTTGAGATCTGTCATTTAATAAACATCATGATGTTGCATTAGTCAAGTATCTTTATCGCGTAATGATAAACATATATGCCGGAAACTTTTTTACTTCTTAAATCGTATCTCCACTGACCCGCCGTGCATGTCGTCGAACCCTTCCATGCCTGCCATTGATACCACGGAATTCCTTGCCTCGCCAAGCGATTTTTCGGTGAGATACTGAAAGGACGTGTGCCGCATGAATGTGTCCACGGAAACCCCGGATGAAAATCTCGCTGCGCCGCCGGTGGGGAGAATGTGGTTTGTGCC
>JAKQCH010000405.1 GCA_029573825.1 Spirochaetota bacterium
ACCGGGGATTACACATTCAGGGATATTATTGAAAAGAAGCAGGGTACGATACGGTATTATTTTAAAAACAAAGACGGAAATGTAAACAAACGGGTCGCAAGTTTTACATATTTTGAACACTGGGACTGGATCATCGCGGGAAGCGCTGATGTTGATGACGTCCTTGGCAGCCTCAATGTTATTTTTTACATTATGCTTTTTCTTCTCATCGTGTTTTCAGCGGTACTGGCAATTAGTAGCAATTTTATTTCCGGGAAACTGATACGTCCCTTCAGGAAGATAATCGAAACCACGGTCAGTGTTTCCAACGGGGACCTGACGGTGTTCATACCGCAGCCTCATTATGTGAAATGCACGGAGAAGAAAAACTGTACCCGCATTGACTGTCCTGCGTACACCGACAGGAACAAGGCCTGCTGGAGAATTGAAGGGACGCTCTGTGATAACGGAGATATTATATCCAGTAAAGAGGAAAAGCTTGAACGGTGTAAGGATTGTGAAGTGTATAAAAACGCGATCAGGAGTGAAGTCGAGGAAATAATTGAAGCCATCAACAATATGATCATGACCATCCGGCCCATTATGATGGACATCTCCGGAATGACACAGGACCTGAACAGGGAATCGGAAACCCTGGCGGAAGTCAGCAAAAAAATGGAGATTGAATCCCAGACCCAGGCGGCATCGATAGAGGAAACCACATCCGCCAACGAGGAGCTGATGGCAAGCATTGACAGCGTCGCGAACTCCGCCGCAAACCAGGCGGAACGAGTTGAGCAGACCAGCGCCGCGATGGAGGAACTGGCGGCATCGACCCGTGTCGTGGGAGAAAATTCCATGAATTCAAGTAAAAAGGCGGGGCAGACGGTTGAGGAGGCGCGTAATACCGAGCAGGTGCTGAAAAACACGATACAGAGCATCAATCAGATTACCGCGAGCTCCAAGAGAATTATGGATATTGTTGCAATCATCAACGATATTTCCGATCAGATAAACCTGCTGTCTCTCAATGCCGCAATCGAGGCCGCACGCGCGGGAGAGCACGGAAAGGGATTTGCGGTGGTATCTGAGGAGATATCCAAACTCGCTGACGCCACTGCGCAGAGTACCAAGGAAATTGAGTCCCTTATACGGAACAGCAAAAACGATATTGAAATGGGAGCGACCCTGGTGAACCAGACTGCCGTTGCCATCACGTCAATGATCCGAGAGATTGAGGACGCGGCCCGGCTGGTGGAAGAGATCGCGCTGTCATCAGAAGAGCAGATCCGGGGCAGTGAGCAGGTCATGAAGGACGTTGATGAAGTCAATAACATGTCTTCCCAGATCGCGAATGCTACGGGAGAGCAGAAGGCAACCAGCGCTGAAATTCTGAAGGCGGTATCAAGGATCAATGAATCGATCCAGGAGGTTGCCCAGTCGTCGCAGCTTGTTGCGGAATCCGCGGAAATCATAAAGGAAAAATCCGAGCGTCTCACGCAGGTTGCAAGGATATTCAAGGTATAACGTATGGTTCATGGGAACAGCGGGGCGCTTCCCGCGAGAAATGAAGTGTCACCCGGTGATGCCTGGGACCTTTCCCTCATATTCGCCGACGATGATGCATGGCATGGGCAGCTGCGTGAGATTGAATCCATGCTTCCGGGATATTCACGCTGGCGCGGAAAGATGGGCACCGCGCCGGAAAAACTGCAGGAGGCAATTGACTTTAATCTCCGTATCAACCGCATGGCTGACCGCCTCTACACCTATGCACACCTGAAACATGATCAGGACCAAACCGATCAGCGCTGCGCCGCGATGTATCAGCAGGCCGCGGATATCACCCGCCGTATCCGGGAAGAGTCGAGTTTTATTGAGCCGGAAATCCATG
>JAKQCH010000409.1 GCA_029573825.1 Spirochaetota bacterium
TTGAGGACAAGCTGTATCTCCATATTCTTGATCTGATCCACAATATTCGGACGTCCCTGGCCCAGCTTCAGCACCTTTTCTGATATCACACCTTTCTCCGCGAGAAAAGCATGGGTCCCTTCAGTGGTGAATATTTTAAATCCCAGCTCGGTGAACGCACGGGCCACTTCAACCGCATCAGGTTTGGACTTATCATTGACGGTGATAAGAACCGATCCTCCCAGGGTAAGGAGCTGCTTTGCAGCCTCCTGTGCCTTGAAGAACGCCAGTCCGAAGGAGTTTGCCATACCCAGCACCTCCCCTGTTGAACGCATTTCAGGGCCGAGGACCGGGTCCACTTCCGGAAACATGTTGAATGGGAATACCGCTTCCTTCACACCATAGTGGGAAAATGTTTTTCTTTCGAGATTGAAGTCGGCAATCTTTTTGCCCATCATAACCTGAGTGGCTATCCGTGCCATGGGTATATTACATACTTTTGATACAAGGGGAACTGTCCTTGAAGCACGCGGATTTGCCTCGAGGATATACACCACATCCCTGGCAATTGCATATTGGATATTCATAAGTCCCACAACTTTAAGCTCTATTGCAATTGACCGTGTATATTCTTCAATTGTTGCAATGTGTTTCTCGGAAATATTGACCGGAGGAATTGCACAGGCTGAATCCCCTGAGTGAACACCGGCCAGCTCGATATGCTCCATAACCGCCGGTACAAACGCCTCCCTGCCGTCAGAAATAGCATCAGCTTCAGCCTCAATTGCGTTTTCCAGAAACTTGTCAATCAGGATAGGCCGTTCCGGCGACACATCAACCGCTGCGTCCATATACTGTTTCAGCAGTTCCTCATAATACACGATCTCCATCGCCCTCCCTCCCAGCACGTATGAGGGACGAACGATAATGGGATATCCGATTTGTTTCGCAATCTCCAGCGCCTGCTCCATCGTGGAGGCCATACCGGACTTCGGCTGGGGAATGCCAAGCTTGTCGATAACTTTTCTGAACCGGTCACGGTCTTCAGCGAGGTCAATTGACTCCGGAGAAGTCCCAAGAATATTTACTCCGGCTGCCAAGAGTTCATTGGCAATATTCAGGGGAGTCTGCCCCCCGAACTGTACGATTACCCCTTCGGGTTTTTCCTTTTCATAAATACTGAGCACATCCTCTACCGTGAGGGGCTCGAAATAGAGCTTGTCTGAGGTGTCATAATCAGTTGAAACTGTTTCCGGGTTACAGTTCACCATAATGGACTCATAGCCTTCATCACGCAGGGCGAATGCGGCATGTACGCAGCAATAATCGAACTCTATCCCCTGCCCGATCCGGTTAGGCCCGCCACCGAGTACCATCACTTTTTTATTGGCCGATACAGATACCTCATCGGGGGCATTATATGTGGAGTAGTAATAGGCGGCGTTATCCACTCCGCTCACAGGCACTGCGTTCCATGTCTCATTCATGTGGATATTCTGCCGCTGCCTGCGGATCGCATCTTCGGTAGTACCGGTAATCCGTGCGATATATCTGTCGGCAAACCCTGATTTCTTAGCTTCCGCGAGAATATCATCCGGAATTGCAGAGCCTTTAAACTTCAGGATTTTTTCCTCAAAGTCCACCAGCTCCTTCATCTGCTCAAGAAACCAGCGCTTGATACGTGTCCTGTCAAAAATCACATCAATATCCGCCCCCTTCCTCAGGGCTTCATATATGATAAACTGCCGTTCGCTGGTAGGTTCGCTGAGCATCTTCATGAGGGTATCGAGATCAAGAGAATTATAGTTTCTGGCAAATCCTAATCCATATCTCCCGATCTCAAGAGACCTGATAGCTTTCTGAAAAGCCTCTTTATAATTTTTCCCGATACTCATCACTTCACCCACCGCACGCATCTGGGTCCCCAGCCTGTCCTGCACTCCCGCAAATTTTTCAAATCCCCACCGTGCGAACTTCACCACAACATAATCTCCGGAGGGAGTATATTTATCCAGCGTCCCGTCTCTCCAGTAGGGTATTTCATCAAGGGTGAGCCCTCCCGCAAGGAGCGCGGAAACAAGTGCGATAGGAAAGCCAGTTGCCTTCGACGCAAGCGCCGAGGACCGGGAAGTCCGCGGGTTAATTTCGATAACAACAACCCGGTCGGAAACCGGGTCATGGGCAAACTGAATGTTGGTACCGCCAATTACTTCAATCGCCTCAACAATGCTGTACGAATACTTCTGCAGCTTTTTCTGCAGTTCTTCGCTTATCGTGAGCATGGGCGCCGTGCAGAAGGAATCCCCGGTATGAACACCCATGGCGTCAACATTTTCTATGAAGCAGACTGTAATCATCTGGTTTTTGCTGTCACGGACAACTTCAAGCTCCAGTTCCTCCCATCCCAGAACTGATTCTTCAATGAGGACCTGCCCGATCATACTTGCCGCAATGCCGCGGGATGCGATAGTCAGCAGTTCCTCCATGTTATACACCAGGCCCCCTCCGGTCCCTCCCATGGTATACGCAGGGCGAACAACAACAGGGTACCCCATTTCATCAGCAATCGCTTTTGCCTCTTCAACAGTGTATGCCGGTTTGCTTAATGGCATCTCAATGCCCAGCTTGTTCATGGTATCCTTAAATGCGATACGGTCTTCTCCGCGTTCTATTGCGCTCGCATCAACACCGATTATGCGGACACCATATTTATCGAGGACTCCGCTTTTGTGTAACTCAAGGGAAAGGTTCAGGCCTGTCTGACCGCCGAGGTTCGGCAACAGCGCGTCCGGACGTTCCTTTTCAATTATTTTGGTAAGATATTCAATATCCAGAGGTTCGATATAGGTGTAATCAGCCATCCCCGGGTCCGTCATGATTGTCGCGGGATTGGAGTTCACCAGCACGATTTCATATCCCAGGGAACGAAGCGCTTTACAGGCCTGTGTTCCGGAATAATCAAATTCACAGGCCTGCCCTATAACGATAGGACCGGAACCGATTATCAGTACTTTTTTAATATCATCACGTTTGGGCATCTTCGCACTCCAGATTCAGGTTGAAATTACGCTGCGGTACAGCCGTCGATACAGCGGCTGCATGAAAGGATGAAAAACGGCGCTAACTTCCTTCTGCCGCGAGAGTTAGTGCCGGTGTATTTTATATTAGTAATGGTAATAGTTTTCAACGAAACAGAATGTCAACACATTTTTCTCAAATTGCATGTACAGAAAAATCAACGATATTCCCTGATGACTGTTCTCCCCCCATGGCTGATTGTTTCAATTCCACGGTAGCTATTCTTGTCGAGAACGACAGCAGTGTTCCCTGCGCCACCCTTTCTGGTTGCAATTATGAGGTGTGCTCCCGTGGAACGGGTTGACGTATACCCGTAATAAAAAGGCAGTCTCTGCCTGTTTCTGCCCTTCGCCATGTCGCCGGCGAGGTTTGACTGATGGCGAACGGCAAATAACGGGATTGGCCGAACATAGGTTCCGAAGAAGGTAATGTCCCATCTGCCGTCTTTAAAAAAATGATATGGTATTCCCGATGAATCCTGCACGACGACCTGACTTTTATTGAGAATGATATTCCTCACATCATCGAACTGCCGTCTGAACATCAGATATGATGCCGCTTTCAGGATAGTAATATAATCACTCCGCGCAAGAAGATACCTGATAAATCCGCGGTAACGGTGAAAGCTGGAATCCGCCATATCAGCCTTCACATAAATAACCTTTTTCATTTCCGCAGAACCCTGTTTATGAAAAACTATTTCAACAGCCTGTGGATATAAGGTCACCGACCCTTTACTCTTCGCCGCGGAAGTATTTTTATTCGCTGTATCAGCAATAATATCTCCTTCCGGGGAAAATGTAATATTCCGCACACTGGCCACATGAAAACCGGACCGTACAATAAAAAACTGCATAATACTGGCCACAGAGGTCAATGCGGTTGTCCCCACATTTCTTTTCATTATTTTTGTATGAAAAAAGTTATGCCCCAGAATCTGCCGAACAGATTCCCGAAGTCCAGTCAGCCCCTGTGCGCTGTTTCCAGCTCCCAGTTTCACAACATCAACAAATCCCCCCG
Organism: Spirochaetota bacterium; assembly: GCA_029573825.1. Lineage (GTDB taxonomy): Bacteria > Spirochaetota > UBA4802 > UBA4802 > JAGODF01 > JAKQCH01. Next base: position 4,078 of record JAKQCH010000409.1, read on the forward strand.
GTGGTTCCATCCCAACCATTATGAAGGTACCGGCCCCGGGAAAAAACGCAAGGGCATTGAGTATATCTGGCCCGGAAAAAGGATAAAAAACGACATCACCCTGTATGCGTGAAAGGTACTGTTTCTGGAATATATGAATTTTCGATAAATTCCTTTTCTGATAACTGCTCCACATGCTTCCCGCGCTTTTCTGAAAGGATTGGTATTCCCGTGCAGCAATAAGTTTTTTTATCGCGTCATTTTTCCCGGCTGGAATTCCCGCAATGTAGTGTGCACACAGATTAAAATAATTTTCTTCCGGATTTCTTTCCTGTGCACTATTTCCACTTCCCGTCCCGCTCATTGCATATATCATTGCAACAAGCCCACAGGCAAGGACACCAATACCGATGACAATTGTTTTACCTTTTTTCATATTATCCTTTTCTATGTGTTCTTTATTGTGGAAGTTTCTTCCTGGCAGAATCAATACTATACTGAATACCTTATCCGACATAATACAAAAAAAAGTCAAGTACAATGCCGGAGTACCGGAACGCCAAAAAAAATGAAGCCTTTTCAGGCTTCATCGTACAATATACATGACAATGAAAACTTTTTAATCAAATGCATTGTCTGTTTTCCATACTTCCCAGACTCTGCCAACCATATCCGGGCCGGGCTTCAGGGTAGGCTTTCCAGGTTTCCAGCCGGAAGGAGTTGCCTCAGTCCCTTTGCTCTGCCGTACAAGCTGAAAAGCCTGTATCTGCCGAATACTCTCACTCACATTCCTTCCCACAGGCGGTGTAAGAACCTCAAATCCCTGAACAACGCCATCGGGATCAATGATAAACCGTCCTCTTGTTTCAACTCCTGCGTCTTCATCATATATGCCATAGATAGTCCCGACTTTTCCCCCGCCGTCGGAAAGCATGGGAAACGGTATGCCGCCCTTCACCATTTTTGACAACTCATGATCGTTCCACATCTTATGAACAAATATACTGTCAACACTCATAGACATGACTTCAACACCAAGTTCCTGGAATTGGGGATACTTTTCGGCAACTGCCGAAACTTCGGTTGCTCATACAAATGTGAAATCCCCCGGATAGAAACACAACACTACCCACTTCCCCAGATGATCAGAGAGTGTAACATTTATAAACTTTCCCTTATGATACGCAGGGGCAGTAAAATCCGGCGCTTTTTTCCCAACTTTTATCATAGTACCGCGTACCTCCTTTTCTGATTTTGCTTCAATACTGTCCTTCTTCTTCGGATCAGCCTTCTCTCCAACGACAGACCCCGTCGGACGTGCACATCCTGCAGGTATTTCTTCAGCCATAAGAACCTCCTGAAAATTACTCTTCTCAGCCTTATGTGATAGTTCTATATTCTAATGGTAATATCAATCATTAATTTACATATTCAATAAATTTTATATTATTATTTATGTATTCACAATATCAATGATACTATTCATTTTATAAATATATTGTTTTTTAAGAGCATTCATTGCTGAAGCATGAAAACTGACAGAGTACCTCAGTATTCGGCATAGTTTTTATGAGGATAATAGACTTTTTAAGGGAAAAGACTTGAAAAAAAAATCCTCCCGCAGCATTAAGGGAAGATTGATCAGAATACAAATGAGGCATGTATGAAAATAAAACTCTGGGGAGTAAGAGGATCTCTCCCTACACCGCTCAGCAACAGGGAATACAGAAATAAGATGAAACTGATCCTGAAGATTGCTGTCGAAAAAGGACTTTCTTCTGAGCGGGATATCGACAATTTTATAAATACACTCCCGGATTATCTCGGAAACACCTATGGTGGCAACACGACCTGTGTATCGGTTACCTCAGGCAGCGGGCGTACGTTTATACTTGACTGCGGAACAGGAATACGAAGCCTCGGGGATGAATTAGTGAGCAGCGAACCTGTCAGCGTGGATAAAAAAATTAAAATTTTCATTACT
>JAKQCH010000161.1 GCA_029573825.1 Spirochaetota bacterium
GAAAAATTCAGGCACATGTTTCTTGAACATCACGCGATCATGCTGTTGATTGATCCGGAAACAGGTTCAATCGTTGACGCCAACAAATCTGCGGAAAATTTTTACGGCTATAAACACGATGAATTGCTTGCCATGAACATAAGCGACATCAACACGCTGCGGCCCGATGAAATACATCTTGAAATGGAAAAGGCCGCTGCTGAACGACGCAACTATTTCCTTTTTCCCCATCGCCTTGCGTCAGGCGACATTAGAATGATGGAAGTGTATTCATCGCCGGTTACCGTAAACGGGCAAACAGTCCTTTTCTCTGTCATCCACGACATCACTGAACGCATAACGGCGGAAAATGCTCTTCGTGAAAACGAATCACGGCTTCGGAGCTATATCGACAATGCGCCGTATGGGGTCTTTATTTCTGACGAAACAGGGAAGTTTCTCGAAGTCAATCCTGCCGCCTCCCGCATAACAGGCTACCGAGAGGAAGAGTTATGCTCCATGCGCATACTTGACCTTGTCCCTGAAGATGACCGCGCACGTACGGAAAATCACTTCATGAAAGCAGTGAAATCAGGCCATTCAGATGGAAAGCTTTCATTTATGCACCGTGACGGGTCCAGACGGTTCTGGTCCGTAGCGGCTATACGGCTGTCTCCCGATCTTTTTATGGGTTTTGCACAGGACATTACTGCGAGAAAACAGGCTGAAGAAAACCTTCAGGAACGCATGAAGGAACTGCACTGCCTCTATGATATTTCCCTGATGATGATGGAACCGGATATTCCGATTGACGAGGTATTGCGCCAGACCACTGAACGTATCCCCTCCGCCTTCCGGCATCCTGAGAACACAGCGGTACGAATTGTATTTGAAAACTTATCATTCACTTCAGAAAACTATTCTGAAACCAGATGGATGATTACCAGCCCCATTATACAGAACAGGAAACCGGTGGGTTCGCTGAATGTCTGTTACCTGGACAATTCAGGCCCCGACGACATCTCACCCTTCCTTCATGAAGAAAAGCAGCTCATCGCGGCAGTTTCAGAACGTATAGGCCACGTCATCGAACGGATCAGGTCACATGAAGAACTGCAGGCCCGGAATACACAGCTTGACCTCGCACTCAGCGCCGGCAACATGGGAACCTGGAAATGGGAAATTTCCAACGGCCACGTCACATGGGGCGGTCAACATGCCGCTCTTTACGGCACAACAATTGAGGAGTTCGGCGGTACAATTGAGGATGTGCAGTCCTTCGTTCACCCTGACGACCGTCAGCAGGGTATTGACAAATACCTGCAGACTGTCAATGAAGGTTCAGATTTTGACAACACTTACCGCATCATAAATCCTGACGGTGAAATCCGCTGGATGCATTCATACGGGAAACCCGTATATAAAAATGAAGTTCGTGTTTCCATCATTGGAACCACCAGGGACATAACCGGAGAGGTACTCGCAGAGGAGGCGCTTCAACGGAGCGAAGAACTGTACCGTATGATGCTTGAAAAATCACCCTCCGGGATAGCTGTCATTAACGACAATTCTAAATACATCTATGCGAACGATGAATTCTGCAGATTAACCGGATATCCCCCTGAAGAAATAATCGGTAAGGATTTTTTTGTGTTCCTGTCAGATGAAAGTAAACTCCTCGCGATAGACCGCTATAAAAAACGTCAGCGGGGAGAAGCGGTACCTGACCGCTACGAGTTCATATTTAACAAAAAAAGCGGCGAGCGGAGAACCGGGGAAGTTCGAAGCTCAGTGTATACCGATTCCGATGGACATGTAAACTCGATGATTCAGATCATTGATATTACCGACAGAAAAAAAGCAGAGGACGCCCTCCTGGTCGCGATTCAGGAAGCGGACATTCTTCGGGAAAAGGCGGAGCAGGCAACCCGCGAGAAGGACCTCCTGCTCAAGGAAGTCCACCACCGTATCAAGAACAACATGAATACCATCATGAGCCTGCTTTCCCTTCAGGCAGGCACCGTTGCGAACCAGGCTGCCGCTGCCGCATTAGATGATGCCCGCAGCCGTGTGCAGAGTATGATGGTGCTGTATGACAAGCTGTACCGCTCGGACATCCTGACCACACTGTCATTACAGGAATACCTGCCGCCACTGGTCACTGAAATTGTCAGCATGTTCCCGCGGGGAAACTCCATCCATGTTGACACTTCTGTGGAGGACATCGTTCTTGATCCCAAAAAGTTGTTCCCCATTGGAATTATCGTCAATGAGCTTGTCACCAACAGCATGAAGCACGCTTTCACCGGAAGAGACAGCGGACGTATCACCGTATCCGCAGTCTCAGCAGGAAGCGCTGTTACCATGACAATTCAGGACGACGGCATTGGCCTTCCGGAGTCTGTACATATTGACAGTTCAGGGGGGTTCGGAATACGCCTGGTGAGCATCCTCGCGGAACAGCTAAGCGGGAAAACGAAAATCGACAGGGACGAAGGCACGAAATTTACAATTGAA
>JAKQCH010000446.1 GCA_029573825.1 Spirochaetota bacterium
TACACTCCGGAAGAAACAATGTCAATGGGACTGGATGAAATACTGCATCCCGATTCCCTGGAACGGGCCCTGGACTTCTTCAGCCAGGAGATCAGCGTAATGGAAAATGGGATAGACCCGGACCCGCGGAAAAAGCGTATACTGGAACTGCAGCAGTACACAAAGGACGGATCGGTAATTGATATAGAAGTTAACATGTCCTTTCTTCAAAACGGTGAAGGCCGGGCATCCGGTATTCTCGGCATCAGCCGCGATATTACCGCAAGGAAGAAAGCGGAAACCGCACTCAGGGAAAGCGAGGAAACCCTCCGCCAGCGGAATGAAATAATCGAGAAGGACCTTACGACGGCCCAGCTAATTCAGCGATCACTGGTATCCAACACCATAACATCCGCGGGCAATATCACGATACATTACCGGTACCTGCCCCTTGATGCCGTGGGAGGTGACTACTTTTCTTTCACGGAACTTCAGGAAGGGGGCCTCGGAGTATTCATCGGCGACGTATCAAGCCACGGCGTAACAGCAGCGCTTTTTCTTTCACTGATAAAAGCGACAACCGACAGGATATGCCGAAACCGTGCACTGGACCCGAAACTCTACATCAAAGAACTCAACGATGAACTTCTCGGCAATATGCCCCTCAGTTTTCTTACTGCGCTTTACGGAGTATTCCAGACGGTCAGCGATTCCGACTCCGTATCATTCACCTTTGCCTGCGCCGGCCATCCGTACCCGATCCTGCACAGCCGGAAAACCGGCACAATCGAGTTTGTCAGGTCCCGGGGAACCCTGATTGGAATGCTGGATGACGTCAAAGTCGAAGAAAAAACCATCACCCTGGAAAAAGGTGACCGCCTTTACCTGTACACTGACGGCCTTCCTGAAACCATGAACAACAGGCATGAGATAATCGGATTTGACAATCTTCCGGACCTGATCAGCGGGGCGACAGATACGTCATTACACAAAACTCTGGACGCCATAATACACAGCGTGAAAAAGTTTAAAGGGAAAACGAACTTCATTGACGACATCATCCTTATCGGATTCGAAATCGAATAGTTCCTGTCACCGGAAGATATCTCATTTTTATGTGCAGAACGGGTGAAGTGAAACCGGGTACAACAACATCCACAGATAAGATTAAAGGATTTTTTTCAGGGGTTGATATTTTTTTTCTGAAAGACTGCATTCAATAAATTTCCGCTCACCGTTTTCATCTATATAATTGGCGCGGAATATATCGCCGATCTTCGCATCGTTGTCAAGATGCAGAATCCCGTTATCGATAAGCTGATAAAAAAAGGTGCGGATAATGCCGAAGGCCATCTTCTGGATATTGAGGTCGGACTGATGCTTGTGGTCATAGAGGCCGAGATTCACGTCAGCGATGCGGTATCCGCCGAAACAGGAATCAATATTGATGCCGGTTTCAATCCCGTAGAGCTGCCAGAAATTTACCGAGTTGAAAAAATCGAGGGTCCCCGCCACTTCACCGGAAAGGGGATATGCGAAATCAGTGAGCTTCCCGATTTTCGGATGGTCAATCAGGGAAAACAGCGGTTGCGCGACATACTTTTTCACGCGTCCCATTGCCCGCCAGAAACTGGCTTTTGCGAAATCGTACCCATCCATCACCGCCCCCACAAGGCCGATGACAAAGTGGGCGCCGAAAAATTCCGGCAGGACATCGGCGTCAAGGAATACGACAATGATGTCCGTTGAGGATGTGCCGTTCATGTACTCCTGGTTTATCTGAAACAGGGCCCTGCGCATGTCAGACCCCTTCCCTTTCTCCTCCTCCATGTCGGGCACAGGAGTGGTATTATTGATCAGAATTTCAATATCAGGGTCTGCGGAATGAACACGTTTTTCAGTGCGGTCACGGCCCTCCCCCTCCCGTCGGTGGGAAAGGAACATCCTGTCAACAAGGCCAATAGTCCCCGCCCTGATGCGCCGGACTTTATCGCATATAAGATCGCACTCCCGCTCTCCGCAGGTTGAAAACACAACGAATATCTTCCTGTGCTGTTTTCTGGAAATGAGATCATCAAGACTGTACGCCGACGCCTCAAGATGTTGAATGGGATGCATTATTGGAGTTTCACCTTAGTCCGAATATAGCCATCGTCATCACGAAGTGGATGGAGAATCATTTTCTTCGACATGCCCCTTTTCGTACAAGCACTTTTTGCATCTTTCATCATCGCAAAAATTGCACGAAAAGCAGTCCCGGCAGTTATGTTTTTTTATGTTTTTCCCCTGCCGGACCGGTTCAAACACTTTTCCTTTGAATCCTTCAATTTTAACGAATTTCATTTCCCTGTTATCTGCTCCCTGCGTGACGCGATCCTTCGCGGGTCAATATCACCGACACATTCAAAAATATAGTCCGGCTGATAGGGGAACCGCTCCGCCATCTCACGGGTTGTTTCACCGGAGAGCACGAGGCAGCATGTCATTCCCGCCTCCAGGCCTCCCAGAATATCGGTATCCATCCTGTCCCCCACGATAAAACAGTTCGCGGAATGGACATTGAGTTTTCTTCTTGCCCAGTACATCATCGCGGGATTCGGTTTTCCCAGAAAATAGGGGGCAATTCCCGTCACCTTCTCGATGGGGGCCACCAGCGCCCCGCACGCGGGCACAGAGCCCCGTGGTGTTGGTCCCGTCAGATCAGGATTTGTCGCGATAAACCGGGCCCCTTCCTGAATCAGGAGTGTTGCCTCAATGATTTTCTGATAATCATATTCCTCGGTTTCACCAACAATCACATAATCCGGATGTGCGGCAGTTATAGTCACCCCGATATTCTCGAGCTCTGTTATCAGCCCTTTGCCGCCGATAACATACGCGGAGCAATGCGGTTTCTGGTATTTCAGGAAACTCGCGGTAGCCATCGCTGAGGTATAGAAATGGTCCACACTCACATTAATTGAAAGCGCTGCCAGACGATCCCGGAGCTCCCCGGGTGTATAATATGAATTGTTGGTAATAAAGAGAAAGGGGTATTCCCCTCTTTCAAGGCGGGAAACGAACTCATCCGCTCCGGGAATAAGGGTATGCCCCTTATTAATTACTCCGTCCATATCGATGAGAAACGACTTTTGATATCCCGCACTTTCCCTGTGTCGTCCTGGCCGCTGCATTACATGCTCCCTGTCATGAACATACTCCTGAACAGAATACTGTCAAGCAGATTGCATTTCATGTGACCTGCGCTGATGAAACACAGAATGTATTCAGGAATATTCGACATACTCTCATTATAATATAGACCAAAAATATTGTATAAAATATATTTTTTTATTTACAATCAGATATTTTTTCTACCTACTGAATTTTGTTGCACATATATCAAATTGTAACTCAATGCCATGGAAAGCGTGTACCTGTTTAAAATATTGCCGAAGGATACGGACTACACGCACGCAAATCAAAAACCCGGGGAATGAAAGAATGGAAAATGAAAAGATACTGGATATTCTCAACCACATCTCAATTTTCTCAGGTATGGGAAATGAGCAGCTGCAGGAAATAATTCCTCTTCTGAAACCCATATCATGTCCCACCGGCACTATTATAATCAATGAAGGGTCCCATGGGGAATCGATGTTCATCATCAACAGCGGCGGAGTCAAGGTGACCAGATCCCAGGGGGAAGACGAAGAAATAGTCCTTCAGCACCTCGGCGCCGGTTCCAATTTCGGGGAGTTTTCGCTGATAGACAACCTCCCCCGGTCAGCGAACGTCATAAGCGTTGAAGACAGTGATATCTTTCAGCTCGATAAGACCGACTTTGACCGGCTCCTTGCCGGAAACAGCAGAATCGCTCACACGTTCTACAAGAACTGTCTCACTGAAACCTTTTCTCGCTTCAGAAATTCCATTGCAAATTATACCTTCTCACAGCACAGCCTCCGGGAAAAAAGTGAGCAGCTTGAAGAGATAAACAAGGACCTTTCGTTTGCGAAAAAGGTGCAGAGTTATTTCATCAATTCCAGCTTTCAGGATAAAGATGATGAAATCCGTGAAAGGATTCGTCCCTCCTTTATTTATCACCCCTGCATTGAGGTGGGAGGTGACTTCTTTAATATCGCAAGAATTGACAGTGACCACATCGGGATCATCGTCGCAGACGTCGAAGGCCATGGCGTCACCGCGGCCCTGGCAACGGGAATACTGAAAAGCGCCTTTTCCATCCTCGCCAAAGACCTGGGAAAAACACCCTCGCAGTTCGTTACGCGCCTGAACACTCATTTTTTTGAGGTGTTATCACGACGTCTCTTCGCGACATGCTATTACGCGCTGATAAATATCAGGACATGGACGCTTTCAACGGTGAAAGCGGGACACTATCATCCCCTTTTCTGGAAAGCATCGGAAAAGCGGTTCCACTCGATCAAAAGCAAGGGACCGGGGCTTGGTATCATAATGGACGCGGAATTCGAGGTTACGAACCATGAGTTAAAGGAAGGTGATAAGCTGCTCTTTTTCACCGACGGTATTCTCGAACAGTCCAATCCCGAAGGCGATATGTATGG
>JAKQCH010000172.1 GCA_029573825.1 Spirochaetota bacterium
CGTTCCGGTATTTCCGTCAATGATGTTGCGCAGGCGCTGAATGCCTCTTTCGAGGGTGCAATTGCTTCCAGCGTGAACCAGAATGAAGAGAGAGTGGGACTGCGTGTGCGGTTTCCCGAGTGGGCGCGTGAACGCAAGTCAAGCCTGAATGATGTCATGATCGCAAACAAGTCCGGGGGGCTTATTCCTCTGGGAATGGTGGCGCGGGTACAGCAGCAGCCGGGGTTTACCGAGATCAACAGGCTTGACTATAAGCGGGTCGTGCAGGTGCAGGCAAATGTTGATACTGATAAAATTAATTCAGTAAAAGCAAATAAAATGCTTATGGAAAAATTTAAAAACATCCAGCAGCGGTATCCCGGATATGAAGTGTCATACGGCGGCGAGCAGGAGGAAACTGAAAAGCGTATGGGGGAGATGGGGGTGCTCTTTATCTTTGCCCTGCTTGTTATCTTCATTATCCTCGCGGTATTTTTCAATTCGCTGATGATCCCGGTGGTGGTTATGATCGCGATCCCCTTCGCCCTCGTTGGAATGATCCTGGCACTCTGGACACACGGGCAGCCGCTGTCATTTATGAGTACCCTGGGTTTTTTCAGCCTCGCCGGTGTCATTGTAAGCAATACCCTTGTGCTGGTGCAGTTCATCAACAACATGCGGGATGAGGGACTTCCCCTTAAGGAAGCGCTCCTTGAGGCGGGGGTAATCCGTATCCGGCCGATCCTTCTTACTACCGGAACCACCGTGCTGGGACTCTTCCCGTCCATTTACGGTATCGGCGGGAAGGATTACATGATTGCGCCCCTTGCCCTGGCATTCGGATACGGGCTCATTTTTGCGACTGTTATCACCCTGGTTCTTGTCCCGAGCTTTTATCATATTGCCGAGGATATTAAGGGCGCAACTGCACGCCTTCTGGGGCTGTTCGGTATCGAGATGAAAACAACACTTTACACTCCCCGGAAAACTGCCGCGGAGGGAGATATTTAGTTCAACATGAAAACGATAATCATCCTGTCCCGGAGAAGTTTTTCGTGTCAGACAGGAGGGGTGTGTATTCAGGGAAGAGGGCCTGCTCCTGAAGGGAGGGTCCTTTTTCTGTTTTAAAAATGTTGCAGGGGCATTAAAAAAACTGTTGTAATTTAAGGTTGGCTGTTGTAGAAAAAGATTTCCGGGAAAAAGTTCCGGAAACAGCAGATGCGGGCTTCTGTTCCGCTATTTTACTGAAGGGATGCCGTTATGAAGAACGTGTATATATGGTACGTGACTGATAATGATGACGGGAAAAAGATTGCCGGCGCCATAAAGGACATGGGCCTGAAAGTAAACATCATAACGCAGAATGATTTTCCCGGATCGAATATTGTCCGGAGTGACACGAACGTTTTTATCATAGACCTGAAAAAAAAGAAACTTCCTGAAATTATCAGTATGATACGTGAGGAGGAGAGGATCGAGCTGTTCCTGAAATTTGTGATCCTTCCGAAAAAGGAGATCAGAAAAGCGGTCAATATATCTCTCAGCCTGATGCATATTGAATTCATTTCCCGTCCCGTGGAGCACCGGGAGTTTGTGCTCCTTCTCGAAAAATCGGTGGTGGTAGAAAGGTATAAGGAGATGCTGAAGATTGTGTCCAGTGATGCTGAATCCCGCATCGGTGCTTTCGAAAGCCTTATGGACATCAATCGCAAGGATATTTTCGAATCAGACAAGGAAAAGGAAGCCTTTGAGAAAATTCTTGAGTACGAAAAACATCTGATGGATGAACAGACCCGCCTTAACCGCGCGATCAAGGAGTTTACACTCATGCGCCAGCGGGAGTTGTTCGATATAAAAAACAGAATCAAGGCGGAGGAAATGCTTGCAGATCTCCGGCGCCTCGAGATGCTGGATGCCAGAAATATAATTAAGGCCCAGGAGGCGGTGATTGATTTTTCATCGCGGGAACTCAAAGAGGCGGGGAAGATAATTGACGCCACGGAGAAAGTGCAGGAACTCAGCAGGGTAGAAGCGATGGAGCTGCACAACCGGCTCAAAGATGAAATTGAAATGAAAATGAAACTTGAAAATCAGCTGCAGAAGCTTCAGGAGGAGATTGCATCCCTGAAGGGGTGATAGCCATGGTGGTACGAATACTGCGCACGGTGTCTGCGGTGATGGTTTTTACCGGTATACTGTGTTTCCCTTCATACGGCTGGTTTTTTGACAGGGGACTCGAAGAACGGATTGTTGAAATGCGGGGGGTCTTTCAGCGCAGGGACCTTCCGGCACTGTATAGAAAATATGTGAACAGTACGTTGCGGAATGAAATAGCGAATTCAATCAGGGAGATGAAGAAGGACAGGCGTGAAGGGCGTGAAATAGCGCGGCGTCTGCACTTCAGTTCGTACCGTTCGTATCTTGACGCTGATGCCGATACGGTTGTTGACAAGTTTTTTTTTGCTATGCTGAATCCGCCGGGCCGCCGGCAAAGCTCTCTGAATAATGTATACTATCTGAAACTGGCTTTTTTTCTATCACTTCTTTTCGCTCATTGTGATTCCGGCATGGAAATTGTCAGGAAGGACATTTCCGGGGTGTCGGCAAAGGTACATTATGTGGGAAATAATCTGCGGCTTGTGGTATATTATGTGTATAAAAATGGAATGTGGTATCTGACCCGTGAAGGGCTGATAAGGTAAAGGGAAAATGGAGTGGGAAAAACTATTAGTGGATTCAGTGAAGGATGGAAAAATCCGCGAGCTGTATCTCAGTAAGATTCCGCAGCTGAAAACATGCAACAACTGGCGCGATGTTGTGCCCATAGGCCTCGTGGACCATAAAATGAAACATTCACATTATAAGGGGGCCCTTGTGATGCTGAATGATAAGATTTATTTCGTGACCGACAAGACCCTGACGGCGCTGACCGAGTTCGTGAAATTTAACTTTCGTCAGCAGATACAGGTCCTTGAAGACAAGTGATGATGTTACTCCGGCTCTTCGAAGAGCCGGATGACCGCGTCCCGGTCCTGAGCTGTTTTAATCACTTCATCCAGATGTTCCCTGTCAATTATCGCGTAGTTCGGCGATATCCTTTCGATGATTGCATGACCCAGCTTCCCGTATGACAGTTCCTCAAGAAATGAAGGCTGATTGGAGTGCATAATGATCGCGTTCATGATGTTGACCCGGATAGTCTGCTGGGCCCACTCCTGCAGCATGAAGGTCAGGTTCTGGGGTATATCGTTCCGGGAAAAACGCTTCAGTGACGCGAGAAAAGGTTCCTGTGCCATTCCCCGCTTGAAAGCACGCAGTATCGATGTCTTGCTTATCTTTGTGTTCAGAATTATATCATCCTTCGCGATTTCCGTGTGCGTGAGGATGTGATACAGGTCCTCCGAGGGAATTTCCTGTTTCGGGATCATAAGGGAAAAGTCGGGGTTGATATAAATGCATTTCTGCTCCATCTCCTGATCTTTACTGTCCTGATCCACCAGCTTCAGAATTTTGGCCGCGATTTTTTTCCCCGTATCGGTGAGGCTGATAAGGCCCTTCTCAAGGGTCAGGACTCCCGCGAGTACCAGGAACCGGACCGCCTCATGGAAAGACTGTGAGAACTTTTCCTTCAGCTCCGCTGATTTAATGTACCGCGCGTTTTCCATTTCAGACATGGTCCTGATTGACAGCACTGTCTTGAGATATTCGAAGGAGCAGATGTGGATACGAGTCAGTGTCTCGATGATGAAGGTCAGGAAGTGATATGACGGAATCGAGAGACCGCTGTCGAAAAGCGTGTTTTCGACGGTTCCCTCATGGAGCTGAAACAGTATCCGCTGCAGCAGTATCTGCGGTTTCTGCAGTTCGTTTTTCACGGGGTTCAGTGTGGTAAGAACCGATGACCCGGAAATTTTAACAAGGTTCAGCAGGTTCATGATGTGCAGGCAGAGCTGCAGCATCTGCTCCCGCGGAATGGGGGTGCCGTCAATGTCGGAAATGTCATGGAGGGCGTCTTCAATTCTGGCCCTGTCCACCTTCCTGAATATTTTCTGTTTGGTGAGGAACAGGCCGTTTGTCGAAATGATGTCAAAGGTTTTGAGTATATTTAATAAAAGAAAATATCTGTTGTGCACATGGACTGCGGGAGCGCCGCTGTGAAGCCGTATCTGGTCGATAAGGCTGTGGAGAACTTCCGGACTCAGGATAACGCCGGTAAATGCGGGGTATTCCATATCCTGAATAACATTCGCGATACCCTTTTCTGTTATGGAGGATAACAGCTCATTGGCATTTTTCTCCGGAACAGTTTCCAGAATCTCTTCGATGGTGGCAATCCCCCCTTTCGAAAAGATTGTGTCTATAACTGATTTCTCTGCCGCACTGAGACGGAGCGGTTTTTTTTCACGGGGTTCCCTGTTCTTGAAAAGGGAGTCCAGGACGCCGCCGAAGGGCTGAAGGGCCGCACTCAGGTCTGCCGGTGAAAAAAATTCCCGCAATTCCGGGAAATGGTGCATCTTGTCGTTTTTGTTGTGAAGCCGCTGCCGGTTTTTCATTACATAGCAGAGCGCTTTTCTTGCAAGCGAAAGGGATATTTCCTCGATCCGCGGTACGGAGATCTTGAGGCGGGACTCCAGCTCGCCGTATGTGACGCCGCGAAGGTTCAGGTACACGCACACGAGCACCCGGTACTCGTCCGGCTCAAGGGCGGACAGCACTCTGTTCATTCCCGTATGGGACGCCAGTGCTCCTGCAATACGCCGGTGCATGTCTCCTCCGCCTGATAATTTCAGTATGCCGCCGAGGGAAACGGTATCGTCAGGGCCCAGCCCGTGTATGGTTTCAAATAATTGTTTCATCGTAAAAAAGTTGTGGACATTCGAATTACGCTATTCTATGTAGTCTTTGTATTAATGCAATAAATTTATTTTTATTTTTATTGTCGGGACGCCATGGCGGTGATGATGCAGCGGTGTACAAGTGTTGCGGCGTCCGGCTTGATTGGTTTGCGGAACATTCAGAAGCGTATCCAGGCGGAATTACAGTGTCATTACGGGAAAGATGTACCGGCCCGTGTTGGGGTCGTCCCCTCACGATGATACAGGACTGTGGTGAGCATCCCGGTCCATTCCGGGAAAGTCCGCCCATGGGAATTTTTTCACATTACTGTTTGCAGCAAGTGCGCATGGTACTCATTCAGTGTTGCATCTCCGGCGGATTCCGGTGTTCTGTAAATTTCCCCTTTTCATGAAAAATGTGACGATATGCGGTATGCATGCTTCCGGGTTTCCCGTTGGCGCTCATATATATAGTTTTTTTTACAGCATATATTTTAATTCCAGATGCAGCAGGAGCAGGAAATGTTACAGTTCCTCAGATTCAGCGGAATAGAGGCTGAAAAGGAAGTTTTCGAACTACTACAGGGTTATGATGTACTGAAATTTTTTGGAATAAGAATTCTCAAATTCGCTCTTCTCGTCTATGCGACGCTGTTTCTTGCGGTGGCAATTCCTTTTGTGTGGACCTATTTTATCGGCGGAATGATTTCGATGGTGTTTCTCATGCGCCTGCTGAACCATGGAGTGAAATATATCCAGTTCCGCGGCGGCAGAATTACCGTGCGGAAGGACGGCGTTGAGATTGTTTCAGGTAAAAAAACCTTTCTGGTGAAGGCTGACAATATTACCTATCTTGAAGTGAACGTGTTCGGCAATCTCATTATCCGGGAAAAGTACAGCAGCGCCTCGTTCCCGGTGCTTCTTCTGGGCGATGAAGAAAAGAGCAGGATTCTCGAACTGTTTCACGACATGTCTCCGCAGCGGACCAGGATGTTCAAAAAATCCTGGGAGGTGTTTGACGCGATCCTTGTGGCTTTTATCCTCGCCATGCATATACGGCAGTTCCTTGTTCAGGCATATTTTATCCCCACCGGATCCATGGAGGACACCCTGCAGATAGGGGACCATCTTCTTGTGGAGAAGATAACCTATGGCCCCATTGTCCCGAGGATGATCGGAATGGACAGCGAAGTGCGGATGTGGGGACTTCGGACGATAAAGAAGGGCGACGTGGTAATCTTCAGGCCTCCCGGAGATGATGAGCGTGATTTTATCAAACGCTGTATTGCCGTTGCCGGTGACGTGCTGCATATCAATGATGATGATGGATATGTGTACGTGAATGGCCAGAGAACGGAGGAACAATACGTCAAGTGCCCCCGCATTGTGGGCAGCAACTGCACGGATTACCGCAGCTTCGGAAAACGGATAATCGAAGGGAAGGTTCCGAAGGGACACATCGTGGTGTTGGGTGATAACAGGACCAATTCACAGGACAGCCGCTATTTCGGATATGTCCCCGTTGAACGGGTGAAAGGCCGTGCCTTTGTGCTGTACTGGAATACCGATCAGATACTTGACCGCGGCAGTGAGGGGAAAAGAAGGGATTTTTTCTTTCTGAGGTTCGGTCTGATACGCTGAAAAGCTTTATATCATGCAAGCTGAAAAAAGTAAAAGAAGAATATATATAACAGGCTTCCTCGTTGCGGGGATAGCCTGTTTTTTTGTGTATAAGCTTTTTACGCTTCATTTTTCCAGCCGCATACACCTTCCGGACCATAACGCAGGTCATGCGCGGCGGGGCTATATTCTTGACAGAAACGGCTATATCATGGCGATGAGCGTCGAAAAGGAGTCGCTCTTCGCAAACCCGATGAAAATTGAAAAGCCGGAGGACGTCGCGGAACAGATTGCCCCGATACTCGGCATGTCTAAGGACCTCATTGTGGAGCGTCTGGGCAGGCGGAAGCGCTTCGTGTGGCTGAAGCGGAGGATGGACGAGGGGGAGGCGGCAAAAATCCGGGCCCTGAATATTCCGGGTCTGCAGTTCAGGAAGGAACTGCACCGGGTGTACCCTCATGGAAGCCTCGCGGCAAATATTATCGGATTCGTGGGGCTGGACAACAAAGGCCTCGCGGGTATCGAGTACAAGTTCAACACCATGCTTTCCGGAAAGGATGACGAACGGCGGCATAAAAACAATGAAGACAGAATAATAACCGGAAACCATATCACCCTCACCATTGACCGGTTTATTCAGCACCAGTCTGAAGCGGGGATCGAGGAGGCGGTGAAGGCGTTCAATGCGCACCAGGGAATGGTGCTTGTGCTTGAAGTGAAAACCGGAAGGATACTTGCGGTGGCGAAGTATCCGGGATTTGATCCCAATTATTATTACCGGTATTCCGATTATGAACGCGGCAATTATACTGTTACCGATTCCTTTGAGCCGGGGTCCACGCTGAAGATAATTGCGCTCGCAACAATCCTTGAGCTTTTTCCCAATTTCAACAGGGTATTTCAGTGCCGCGGGGAGATTACCGTGGCAGATACCACAATCAATTGCATCGATACCCACGGCACTGTGGGGCTTGCGGATATCGCCCGGTATTCATGTAACGCCGGGATGATACAGGCGATGCGGTATGTGAAGAAAGCCCAGTATTATCAGATGCTCCGGAGGTTCGGGTTCGGTGCGACAACGGGGATTGAGCTTCCCGGCGAATCAGAGGGTCTTTTGCGGCCCCTGAACGAGTGGTCCGGTCTCTCGCGGTATTCACTGGCTATCGGACAGGAGATTTCCGTGACCTCCCTGCAGATGGCCGCGGCATTCGGGGCGATTGGGAACGGCGGAGTATACATGGTGCCTACGATAATTGAATCAATTGAGGATGATGAAGGCGCAGTGCTGCAGTCATTTTATGCGCGCTCTCGGGGAAGGGTAATCAGCCGGGCAACCGCGCAGAAGCTGATGTCGATGATGCGTCTCGTGGTGGAGCGGGGGACCGGTTCGAGGGCCGGAATAAGGTTCTATGTGGTAGTGGGGAAAACCGGGACCGGACAGAAGTCAGGCCGGCAGGGAGGATACTCCGAACGCGCAACCGCATCC
>JAKQCH010000517.1 GCA_029573825.1 Spirochaetota bacterium
CCGATCATTGCCGTGGTGAATTCCTTCACCCAGTTTGTTCCCGGACACGTCCACCTTCACGAAATAGGCCAGCACGTGAAATCACTTATTGAAAAACAGGGCTGCTTCGCGGCGGAATTCAATACAATAGCCATTGATGACGGTATCGCCATGGGGCACAACGGTATGCTCTATTCCCTCCCGTCCCGGGACCTGATTGCCGACAGCGTCGAATACATGTGCAACGCCCACATGGTTGACGCGATGATCTGCATAACCAACTGCGATAAAATCACACCTGGAATGCTCATGGCGTCAATGCGCCTGAATATTCCGACGATCTTCGTTACCGGCGGACCCATGGAAGCCGGTGTCATTAATGGAAAGAAATACGATCTCATTGACGCCATTGTCAAGAGCGCGGACCCCGCAGTATCCGACAGTGACGTTGCAGAAATCGAAATGATTGCGTGCCCCACATGCGGTTCCTGCTCCGGCATGTTCACCGCCAATTCAATGAACTGCCTCACGGAAGCCCTGGGGCTTTCACTTCCCGGCAGCGGCACCATCGTCGCAACCCATAAGAACAGAATGAAACTCTTTGAAGAGGCTGCGTCACGGATTGTTGAAATCACTGAAGAGTATTATTACAAGGACAACAAGTCAGTGCTGCCCCGGTCAATCGCGACCAGAGAGGCGTTTCTGAACGCGATGTCCCTCGACATCGCCATGGGGGGTTCCACCAACACCGTGCTCCACCTCCTCGCTGTTGCACATAACGCGGAAGTAAACTTCACCATGAAGGACATCGACAGGCTTTCCCGGAAAGTGCCGAACCTCTGCAAGGTCGCTCCCAGCTCACCGTACCATGTTGAAGACGTAAACCGCGCCGGGGGAATTCTCGGCATCATGGGAGAGCTCGACCGCATCGGCCTTATCGACCGTTCTGTCAAGCGTGTTGACTTTGCCACTCTCGGCGAAGCAATTGACGCCTTTGACATCATGCGGGGTTCTGTAACGGACGAAGCATTGCTCCGCTACAGCAGCGCTCCCGGCGACAGGGGACGCAATCTGGTGCTCGGCTCCCAGAATGAGATGTACGATGAACTCGACCGTGACCGGGAAAACGGCTGTATCCGCAACATGGCCCACTGCTACAATCCGGAAGGCGGCCTTGCGGTGCTCTTCGGCAACATAGCGCAGAACGGATCGATAGTAAAGACTGCGGGCGTTGACCCGAGCATCTATAACTTCTCCGGTTCCGCGAAGGTGTACAACTCCCAGGAAGCCGCATGTGAAGCCATTCTGGGGGGCGATATCAAGGCAGGGGATGTGGTGGTAATCCGCTATGAAGGCCCGAAAGGGGGCCCCGGCATGCAGGAAATGCTCTACCCTACCTCCTATATCAACTCCATGCATCTCGGCAAGGAGTGCGCCCTTATCACCGACGGAAGGTTTTCCGGCGGGACCGCGGGACTATCCATAGGGCATATATCGCCGGAAGCCGCCGCAGGGGGAAACATCGCCCTCATTGAAAATGGCGATATTGTTGAAATCAATATCCCCGGAAGGTCACTGCAGATAAAGGTCAGCGATGAAGAGCTTGCCGCACGCCGCAAAAAGGAAGAGGCGAAAGGAAACAGCTCCTTCCGTCCCGCGGGAAGGGACAGAAAAATTTCACTGGCGCTGGAAACCTACGCCCTCCTCGCCGCCTCCGCGGACCTGGGTGCGGTGCGGATACTGCCCCCTGAAGAATGCGGGGACTGATATATCGACAACAGCAGTTTTCCGGTATGAGCGGTGTTCCTGAACATTGCTCATACCGGAAAGAATATCCCCGTATCACCCTGCAAACACCCCATATCTGTATTCACCATAACTACGAAGTATCAAAGTTACAGAAATATTAGCAATACATGTACTTTTTACGATTACATGACTGGTTAATTACTTGCTATAAAAGTGTTACGGTATTTTACTGGCTGTGGTAAGTAAAATTTATTTACTTTATTTAAATAAACGGAATTTTGCAGTTCAAACCGGGGAACCGGTCATTCTAATTCCCCACAATAAATAGAAAACAGCGGATTGGGTTATGCTTCAAAACAACGAAGCAGAAGGAGGGTTTATGAACCTTACACGGCTCAGACGCAATCAACACCTGTACACTGAAAAACCATGGCTGAAGGACTTTGACGACGATGTCATTGCGTGGCATGACAAGTGGATACAGTTTTACGACAAAAAGGAATTCGCAGACCCGGTTTACCCGGATATTCCCCTCAGAGACCTTTTCAACAAATGGGCGGACAAGTATCCGGAGAAGGATTATCTGATTTTCAATGACATAAAGCTCAATTACCGCACTGTCAATACACTCGCGAGAAAGCTTGCCAATGCGCTCATGACCCTGGGCGTAAAAAAAGGGGACCGCGTCGCAATTATGGCCCCTAATATTCCTCAGTATGTTA
Organism: Spirochaetota bacterium; assembly: GCA_029573825.1. Classification (GTDB taxonomy): domain Bacteria; phylum Spirochaetota; class UBA4802; order UBA4802; family JAGODF01; genus JAKQCH01. The sequence continues at coordinate 2,451 of JAKQCH010000517.1, forward strand.
TTGCAATACACGCGCTCCTGAAATTCGGCGCAATCGAAGTGCCCGCCAACGTGTTGTATACTGTGCCGGAACTCACACTTCAGTTCAATGACAGCGGCACTGAAACAGTAATCGTTCCGGGTCCCTTTGCGGATAAAGCAATCGCCGTTATGCGGGACCCTTCGACACCGGTAAAGCGGGTAATCGTGATTCAGCTTGCCAGTATGCCCGTAGAGATAGAAAAGGCCCCGGACATATTCGACTTCAATGAAATTATCGGCCCCGCTTCAGACGCAGAACCGAATGTTCCGGTATTCCCTTCTGATATCACCAAACTCCAGTACACCGGAGGGACGACAGGCGTGCCGAAAGGATGTGTACACACCAACGCAATGAACATGAGCCAGATAGTGCGAACCTCAGAGTGGCTCGGAGTGGCGGTACCTCCCGAAGATTTCCGGACACTCTGCGCCATTCCGCTTAATCATATATACGGATATAACGCCAATGTAAACGTATGCCTGTACAAGGGAGGAACAATCGTCCTCGTAGCGCAGCCGACACCTGACAACTTACTGGAAGCAATCAACAAACACGAACCGAACCTCTGGGCATCAGTCCCCGCGATGATTATCGGCCTTAACAATCATCCGGACATCGGCAAATCAAAAATTAAATCCATCAAGGGTATTTTCTGCGGTTCGGCTCCCCTCGCAGTAGGAACACTTGAGGAATTTGAACGCCTTTCAGGAGGGCGGATCGTTGAAGGCGCGGGAATGTCGGAAACCATTAATATTTTCACAGTCAACCCTGTCCAGACAAAGCGCAAGTTCGGCAGCTGCGGCATCATCTGGCCTGACACTGACATGGTCGTTGTTGATGTTGAAACAGGGAAAAAAGTCATGCCCCGCGGAGAGTCCGGAGAGCTGATCTGCCGCGGGCCCCAGGTAATCACCGAATACTGGAACAACAAGGCGGAAACTGACAACACAATCAAAGACGGGTGGCTTTATACCGGCGATATCGTCACAATCGATGAAGAGGGATTCGTGTTCATCATGGACCGGAAAAAGGACATGATCATCGTGAGCGGATTCAACGTGTATCCCCGTGATATTGATGAAGCGCTGTTCAAACATCCGAAAGTCAGCGAAGCGTGTACCGTGGGTATTCCGGACCCCAAACAGGGAGAAGCAGTCAAAGTTTTTGTGACTCCCAAGCCGGGGCAGACCATGACTGCCGATGAAGTCATCGCATACTGCCGTGAGCAGTTAGCTCCGTACAAGGTGCCGAGATTCGTTGAATTTGTCGAATCCATACCCCGCACGCCTGTGGGAAAAGCTGATCGCAAAATACTGCGGGAGTTGGAACACTCGAAGAAGCAGGGCGTGAAGAACTAAATACCGGTTTATTGCCGCTATTACTCTGTAGCGTAACACAGCGGTGCCATTATTGTAAGAATTATCTCATGATAATGGCATCGCATTTTACGGCCATGGATTCCAGTCGCCCCAGTTATCAAGATAGGATTTCAGCCCTTCAATTGTGCTGCTTTTTTCTTCAATAAAACTCTTTGCTGTTTTAACAAGCTCCTGTTCGCGCCCGATCGCAAGTTCGCCGAGCATCACCCTGGTCCGTAAAAAAACGAAGTAGGTATCAAGCACATCATGAAAACAGTAATCATTGATCTTTTTCATTTCGCCTTTCAGATAAAGACCGTACACCTCATCTCCCTTGGTCTCCATCTTTCCCGGCTTGCCCAGAACCTTTGCGAGGAGGTTAAGACCACCCGTCATTCGGATCGAATTAAAATTTGAAAGCCAGTCATGAAGATCAATATGTTTTGTCCCAAAACGGAAGCGTGTGCCGAATTTATCTTTCAGATGCCGCGAAGCAGAAATACCATAACGGAACGCCATCAACTCCATGAGAGGCACATCGAATCCACGGCCGTTAAATGTCACAAGAGAAGCGTTCCCGTACTGCTTCTCCACTCCGCGCCAGAAAAGTCCCGTCATTTCGGAAGGCCTGAACTTCGGCTCATCAAGTGAGGTAATATCGGCGATGGTATAATCATCACGCACTTTTGCGATACAAATGCAAAGAGGATACTGAAATGTAACAGGAATAAAATTCGTCGTTCCCCCGGTATTCGCAAGGATCTCATCCTGAAACATTGTCACCGCGCCCGGTTCGTCAATATCAAGCTCCGGATACTTCGCTTTTTTAATCAGCTGCGCGTCGGGGATCGACTCTATATCGAAGACCAGATACTTAACATCACCGGTATCTGGTGCGGTTTTTTTTGCTTTTTCCTGCGGAACAACCTTTTCCAGGACACTATCCGGTATCAGCACATCTTACCTCTTGCTATAAATATTAAGGGCATACCCCCTCACAGAAGTATGCCCATCTTTTCAATGATACAAAATATATTTCAACCGATCATTGCTACTCGGCGCTTTTCTTAAATCTTTCCCACATCTGGTCAAGATAATCCTTAACAAACGGATCGGATTCATTGTCACGGGCTTTTTTCAAGACTTCAATATGTTCCTTTTTGGTAATACCAACTCTTGTAATAGCAAGGAGTATGGTATACCTGACATCGGAATCCTGCTCATTTAAAAGCCTTCCGTTCAACGCGTCAATTGAGGACTCCTCGCCGATATAACCGAGCGCCATCGCGGAATGCAGCCGTACCTTGTTCCTGTTATCCTGTGTCAGCAGTTCTTTAAGCTTCGCGACAGCATCAGATTCTTTTTCCTTTCCAAGCCACTGCGCTGCCTGTACAACAATTGACTCATTCGTACTCGAAAGATCCGCTATATACTCTTTGGCTGTTTTATTACTGGCAGGTTCACTTTTCGCTTCCTGGGCATGAACAACAGAGGCACATGCAAACATTAATATTAAAACGATCAGAATCCTTTTCATAATTCACCTCAAAATTGGTTATCAATTATACGAAAGGCTGTGAGTTTCAAACAGCCCGGAAACCACTAATCCACAACACCGATAGTCTTCCATCTTACGTATAATGTGTCAATTCTTTTTTGTTACCAAAAACATTCCGCAAACACCTGAAATTCCCGTATAACGGCAGGTATATGATTCGAAAAATGTATCTCCGGGTGTTATCGTTCACACCTTAATTTATACTAAAATCAAAAAATATTATTTGACACTAATGGTGTACCCGGCATATTACACAAAAAAGGGTGGCGGAATAACGAAATACAGGACAGCCCTGCCCCGGGTTTCCTGCACCGTGCATGAATATCCGTGAGCAGTTTCCGGCAATGGCCTTGACGCAGGCCGCTGTTCATCCCCCGGTATCTGACATGTACAATCAAGTTGATACTGCGATGTGATGCTTGTTACCGCCATACCGTTTCTTAAAATTGCGGGTACGGAAAACCGGCAAATACTTCATCAGCACAACTCCACAGAAAAAAGGTAACTGCAAAGGTATAGTTATGGAAAAATCCCATGAAAATGATTTCAGCAATGAAGATTTTGAAAAAATGCTCGAGGAATCCCTTGTAAAAGGGGACAGCTTTGAAACCGGCGACAGGGTACAGGGAACTGTTGTCCTTGTCACCCGTGACAGTATACTCGTGGATATCTCCGGAAAAAGTGAAGCGGTTATTGACAGGGCGGAATTTGTTGATGAAAACGATGAGCTAACCGTAAAAAAGGGAGATGTCATTGAAGCCATAGTCGCATCACTGGCGGGAGGTGAGATACGGCTCACCACAAAAATCGGCATGGGATTTCTTAATCCTGAACTGGTGGAAAAAGCATATCAGGAGCAGCTGCCCGTAACAGGTACCATAGTAAGCCAGGTCAAAGGAGGATACAGGGTTTCCATCTCGGGAATCACCGCATTCTGCCCTGTATCACAGACAGGACTTCAATCACAGGACAATCCGGAAGAACTTATCAGCAAAAGCCTTGAATTCATGATCCTGGAGTATGGCGAGGGGGGGAGAAACATCATTGTTTCACACCGAACCTATCTTGAGCAGAAGCGGGAGATGCGCCTCAGCGAAATACTGTCGAAGGTACAGGTCGGGGACACTATCACCGGTACCGTCCAGTCAATTCAGGGCTTCGGTATTATCGTCGACCTTGATGGTGTCGAAGGAATGGTGCCCCGCAGTGAAATATCCCGCAGCCGGTCAAACGACCTTTCCTCGTTCAGAAAAGGCGATCCGGTTTCAGCGAAAATCATTGCACTCGATGAAAATCGCAGAATACTGCTCAGCATAAAACAGATATCCCCGGAACCATGGGATAACGCAGGAAAATATGAAACGGGGCAAACACTGAATGGACGCATAACCAACACCATTAAAAACGGCGCCTTCGTGGAGCTGGAACCCGGTCTGGAGGGATTTATACCCGTATCAAAAATGTGCCTCCTGAAACGTATTGCCAGTGTCGAGGATGCGGTGCGTATCGGAGATGTGGTCAATGTCCGGATTCTTGATATCAACATCAATGACAAGAAAATGCTCCTTGAACTTGTGACCGGCGAAGCCGATCCATGGGAACTACCTCTTGAAGAAATTACAGGCGCCGTACATACCGCCGTTATTGAAGGCAACAGAAACAATGGTCTGACACTGCGGCTTTCCAACGGCATGCTTGGATTTCTCCCGAAGGGGGAGCTTCTTTCGTCACGGAGTGACACGCAGCCACAGTACCAGACCGGAAGTGAAATAAAGGTCATGGTCAAGGATATCGATAAAAACGGCAGAAAGCTGATCCTCAGCGAACGCCGCGCTGAACAAAACAAGGAAATGAAGGAATATGAGGAGTACAGCCAGCAGCAGGATTCTCCCGGCGCCTCGACACTTGGAAATCTGTTCAGGGATAAATTCTCTGAAATCAATAAAAACATGAAAAAATAGCAGGACACCAATAACGTATCAACAGAAAAACCACACCAGCGAGCTGCCATGATCACACTAAAAAACGGTGACACCATTCCCTATAATGAAAACTTCGATGATTTTTTCCGGGAACTTGTCAATTCCGTCATCAAAGCATCCCTGAGGCAGGCCTCAGCGGACATGAAGGCCGGTGAAGATGGAAACGCGTTTAACGAACACCTTCTGCGCCAGATAATGGACAACAGCATTTTCATTGTTCATCAAATTGAGGAATTGGCAAAAAAGGATGAAAACCTGTCGCGCCTCCTGGTAACCGGGTGCCTCTTCAACTGCGTGGTGCTGAATCTGAAGGAAATCGGAGGATCTTTTAAAGAAGACACATCGGAAGATGATGACGAGATAATGCATTAAGGCGCTACAGGTAATACTCAAGTTTCATCTGACCTTCCTCAACGCTATCAACAAAAATAAAAAATTCATACAGGTCAAGGGTGTCAATCATTTTAACAAAGGGGCCCTTCACGCCGAGCAGGATCACCCGCTTGTTTTTTTTCCGCGCATCCATTGAAGCCTGCACGAGTGCGTTGATGCCGGACGTCGTGATTACCTGCACTTCTTTCATGTTCAGAATAACATTGCTTTTCTGGGTAAGACTTGCGACAATACGGACTAGTTCATCATAGGTGGAATTGGACAGATTTCCCCCAATATTGACCACCTTCACGCCCTCATGGTCCTCAATGGTGTAATTCAGATATGTCGCCATCCAGCTCCCCTCCCCCTACAGGCCGCTGAGAACATGTTTCAGCACATCCTCCGGGACCTCGCAGTCGAACTGCGGAACTCCCAAACTTTTCAGAAGAACAAAATTAATTCTTCCCCCGTAGTTTTTCTTGTCATACTTCATGTGGTCGATAACATCCGCCGGATCAAAGCGATGTTCGCTGTTGAGCAGTTCATACCTGCGGGCACACTCATCAAAGACGGAAACATCCTCACGGGTTATAAAACCCATTTCCCGTGAAATCTCCATTGCGCCCTTGAGGCCGATAGCAACCGCTTCACCGTGGGAAATCCCGCGGTACTCCATCACCGACTCTATGGCGTGACCGATGGTGTGGCCGAAATTCAGTATCGCCCTGCGGCCTGATTCCTTTTCATCTTCACAGACAACCCCCGCCTTGAATCCCGCAGAAAGATAAATAATCTCTTCCAGGGTATCCCGCTCTTTAATTGACTTCAGATCATGGTTCAGCATCATTGCAAGAAGCGACGATTCCCCGATAAGGGCGTGTTTGACCGTTTCAGTAATTCCGTTTTTCAGCTCCCCGTCGGGAAGGGTTGCAAGAAACCTGACGTCGGACAGCACCATTGCCGGCTGATAAAACACGCCGACAATATTTTTACCGGCAGAAATATTGACAGCCACTTTTCCGCCGATACTGGAGTCAACCATGGCAAGAAGCGTTGTGGGTACATGGACCACCGGGATTCCCCGCATAAAAAGGGCCGCGCAATAGCCCGCGAAATCCCCCACCACGCCGCCGCCGATTGCAACCAGCATTGACTTTCTCGTAAACCCTTTACCAAGGAGCCATTCAAAAAACTGCTCCGCATATCGATAATTTTTGTTCTCCTCTCCGTCATTCATGACAATGAAATCACCAGCATCCTTTACGGAGAATACCTGAGAAATATAATCACGGTAAAGGCCCCACACACGCTCGCTTACCACATAGCCGGTTTTATCAGGAGACAGCATTACCGATGAAAAATCTATTGTAGAAAGTATTTCTGAACCGATCACGATGTTATAGGAATGCGAGCCGATGGTGAGAGGTATTTTTTTCACAGAGGCATCCATTTTTTCTGGAAGTAGTTTTCCCGGATTGACCCTGCTTCGAGATATTCACGGATTTCATCAGTTACCGAGGGGAACAGAATAATATCACTCAGTCCTGATGAGGAGAAAAAATTATAGGAGAAAAGCCTTTTTTCGGCGCCAATTGAGTAATCACGGGAACAGGTGCTGCAATGAAAAAACACATGAAGGATATGACGTTTATGCGAAGGCTCAATGGTATCACAAATAAAAGCGATATCGCCAACCTCAATATCTACTCCCAGCTCCTCCTTCAACTCCCGCTGCAGCGCGGCAGGAAGCGTTTCTCCATAATCAACCCCTCCTCCCGGAGTAAGCCAGTAAACCTTGTTCCCCTTTTTATGCGCAATCAGCAGTATTTCACCATTTTCAACAATCAATGCCGATACCCTGATACGAATGCTCCTGTTCTCTTTAAAAATCAAATGACCGTTTCCCCCCCGTGAATCTTTTCGAGCACTTTTTTTGCTGCATCCATTTCAGCTTTTCTTTTGCTGTTTCCTGAGCCAAGTCCGACCTCCCTGCTGTTAACCATAAGACGAACGGTAAACTCCTTCTGGTGATCCGGGCCGGACTCATTCACGATTTCATAGACCGGACGGTCTTTATATTTTTTCTGAACATACTCCTGGAGTGTCGTTTTCGGGTCACGGAGATATGTCTGCTGGTCAATTCGTTCAATTTCTTTTTTTATAAGGGATAACACAAACTTCTTGCTTTCCTTAAGACCTGAATCAAGATAAATTGCGCCAATCACAGCTTCGAGGGTGTTTGCAAGAATAGAAGGACGCTGACGGCCGCCATTCTGTTCCTCCCCTTTCCCCATCATGATATAACTTCCAAGATTAATTTCGTCGGCAACTTTTGCAAGGGTCCCCTCAGACACCACAGCAGACTTAATCTTCGCAAGATCACCTTCGACATATTCTTCGAAATGTTTGAAGAGATATTCATTTACAACAAGGGCAAGAACAGAATCGCCTAAGTACTCCAGACGCTCATTATCACGCTGGCTGTTTCCGGCTTCATTTATATACGACCGATGCACAAGAGCTCTGTTAAGGAGGCTCTGATTGCTAAATTTAACTTTGATTCTTGTCTGCAGGCTGCTGAGTTGTCTGTATCTGTTTTTTCTTTTTTTTGCGTGCCCTTCCGGAGTCTGGTTGGCAGTCATAGAGCAATCACTCACATAAACTAATTTACACAGGATTAGTTTATGGTGATTATCCCGAATCCCGTGTACAGAAACAAGAGCACCCCGGCCGATGAAGAATAATCACCAGAAACTGATCATGATTTTTTTAATTTGTTCTCAATATACTCAATAGCATCTTTCACAATCAGAAGTTTTTCAGCATCTTCATCAGGGATCTCAATACCGAATTCCTCCTCAAGCGCCATGACAAGCTCAAGGGTATCGAGGGAATCCGCACCCAGATCATCAACGAAAGAAGCCTCAAGAGTCACCTCTGACCCGTCAACGCCAAGTCTGTCTATAATGATCTTCTTTATTTTTTCAAAATCGACAGCCATTATACATCCTCCTTCCCTGCAGGTTAACCCGCCTGTCCATGATATCTTTTCATGACAGCACACATTCCTGCTACTTCAGGGAATATTTTATTGGTATTCACACATCCCCCGCATCCTACCGGACAATCAATTATCCGATAAAACCTGAACCTGTGCAGGCAATTGAGCACTTTGACACTAAAAAATAAAATAAAAATGCTCTTGTGTCAAGCCCTAATACAAAAAAAGGATGCCCTAAGAGACATCCCGCTACGGCAAGAAAAAATATTTCTCTATTAAAATCCTGCAGCAACTCCCGAAAGCAACTGTCAGGATTCCTTTATTTTGACAGTTTTCTCCATGATCAACTGCCCTTTGTAATGATTGCATTCAGGGCATACCCGGTGAGGCAGAACATATGCTCCGCAACGCGGGCAGGGCCTTAAATTGGGTACACCTATCGCATCATGAGACCTTCTCATCCGGGATTTCGACTTTGATTTTCTCCTCTTTGGTACAGCCACAAGCTTACTCCACTATGTATTCAAATTTTATGTTATGAAAGTGCAGATGTATAGTCACTCCCATTTTACGTCAAGAATTATTTCGAATTTTTTTCAGAATAGGACAACAGGAAAAGCCGCCGTTTCGCCCTTCCTGAAAAAATTGAACGGGGATAGGCCGTGATAACCTTATAATAATATTCCCGCGCCTTATAGATATCATTCCGCTTCTGGTACATTCTTCCGAGATCATAATAAATCTGGTCCGCCAGAATACTATCACCGTATTCTTCAGACATTTTTTTATAAATCTGAAATGCATCATTGTGATTGTTCATATACTCGCATGCGACCGCAGCTTTCTGAAGTGAAAGAAGTTTGAATGGAACCGCAGAGGAATCCTCCGCATGTTTCAAATAATACTCCCTGGCTTTATCATATTTCTGGTTTTCGAAATACAGATTGCCAATCACATAATTTCCATACTGCGCCACATATCCCCAGCGGGAGGACTGAAGGAGCTTGTCCAGCTCAGACACCGTCACATACAACAGGCTGGTTTTCCCGGCGATATCACCGCTGTAATTGCGGTACTCTTCCATAATAGACTCGAAACGCTCTATCTCGCTGTTTTCCCTGGCATCATAATAAATCAATCCGCTTATGACAAGGACAAGGAGCACAAGAAGAAACAGCATTGAATATCCCACCAGCTTTCTGTTCTTCTTTATGAAGTCCTTCGCCGCCATCAGGAAGTTTTCAATTAAATTTCGGTGAATATGTATTTCCCTTCTTTCCATAGATCAGGTCCGTTATTGCAATTTATCCTTGAATATATCACCAAGGGTTACTTTACCGGGCGCCGCATCGTGCAGTACCCGATTTAATTCCTCTTTTTCCATAATCATATCATAATGCTTGATGCTGAGAGACATTCTTTTCTTATCAACATCGACTCCAAGAACCACCGCATGAACATTTTCCCCGACCTTAAAATAATCTTCTATATCGTCAACCTTCTTTCTGGACACTTCAGAAATATGAACAAGGCCTTCAATTCCATCCTCAATTTTAACAAACAGCCCGAAATTTGTAATTTTCGAAATAACTCCCGTAACCCTGCTCCGGGGCGGGTATTTTTCGTAAATTGCCTCCCAGGGTGATCTGGTTAACTGCTTTATACCGCAGGCAACTTTCATCTGATCTTTTTTTATTTCAAGTATCTTGAATTCAACCTGATCCCCTGCGCTGTACTGCTTCATTATATCCCGCTGATCATCTTCCCAGCTCACATCTGACACATGAATCAGTCCGTCCACATCCTCTTCAAGTTCAACAAACAAACCAAAGTTTACCACGTTCTTGACCGGTTTCGTGAGCACCATTCCGGGAGGAAACCTCTTCTCAATTGTGTCCCAGGGATTTTCCTGAAGCTGTTTGATTCCCAGAGACATCTTGCGCTCACCTGCATCAATGGAAAGCACCTTCGTTTCCACCGCTTCTCCCTTGTGAAAGATGTCCGCGGGATTCACATTTTTCTTCGTCCATGAAATGTCGGATGAATTAACAAGACCTTCAATGCCGTCCCCTACTTCCACGAATAGGCCGAAATTCGTGATTGTCACAATCTTCCCGGATACAGTATCACCTGGATGGTATTTATCACCTGCCGTAGACCAGGGGTCCTCATGAAGCTGCTTGAGGCCGAGAAGGACTTTTTTTCTCTCAGCATCAATGGAAAGAATGAGAAACTCCTTCTCCTCTGATGGTTTGAGAATGTTTCTTTTCTTGAAAACTTTTTTCCAGGATATATCATCTCTGTTCAAAAAAGCTTCCACACCCTCAACACTGACAATCACCCCTGCATCCACAAAACGCATTACCCGGCCGGTCACCTTTGCGCCTTCACTGTATTTCGCAAGAAAGCTGTCCCATATCTTCACGTTCTCTTCATCGATGTACTCCTTCCTTGAAAGGATTACACGCTGTTTTCCTGCATCGACCTGCTTGATCTTAAACGTATAGGATTCATCTCCCCTCGGCGACTTTCTGAACTTAAGGTCACCTGACTGAGAATAAGGAAGAAATGCGCTGACACCATCACAGTCAATTATCATCCCCCTTGCAACGACCTCTCCAACGACACCAGAAATGTATTCGTTTCCTGACTTGAACCATTCAAAAAACTTCTGCCACTTCCATGCCTTTTCAGCCGCGCTCATGGAAAAAACGAACATTCCGTCAATAGGCCTCTTGCTTACGAGCATGACATGTATCACGCTCCCGACTTCGGGAGGGTTGCTGAACTCCTCCAGGCTTACCCGCCCTTCCGATTTTGTGCCGACATTGACATATGCGAATTCATTATCGATTGTGACGATTTCACCCTGCATGACCTTGTTGGGTTCCACCATGTCCGGTACCGAATTCGCAACATGCTCCATGTTGATGTCTTCATCAAACTTTTCCGTATAATCCATCATAACAAATACCCTGCGAAATATAATAAGGTGTCACCGAACATCACGAAACGGTGGTTGAACGCCATACTGCTTCATGATGTAAGCTCAGAATTCGGTACGACCTCTCAAAGTAACTGCACACTAATATTATAATCATAAATAACATGTAAAAAATCACGGAAAATGGAATGGCCGACATCACAAAGGAGCAATCAGGTCAACAAGAGTGCGTATGACATCCTCTTTACTCAGTAATGATGTATCAATAACAACTGCGTCTTCAGCCGTTTTCAACGCGCCAAATGGCCGTGATGTATCTTCAATATCACGTTGGATAATCTGTTTTTTTATACTGTTTAAGTCAACATTTTTTCCCGATTCCAGGTATTCATTATATCGTCTTTCCGCCCGTACATCCACGGAAGCATCAAGATACACTTTCAGGTCCGCATCGGGAAATACCACTGTCCCGATATCACGCCCGTCCATAATTATTGAATTATCCCGGGCCCAGCTCCTCAGGAGACCGTTCACATATTCCCGTACGCCGGGATCATCGGAAACTTTTCCAATATTTTTAGCGATGGTCTCATTTCTGATCTCCAGGGACACATCGGTATCGCCCACATAGGTATTGCAGAAGCCGTCTTTTTTGAATACCTGGGATATCCTGAGCCCTGCGAGATCACCGGAAAAACCCTTTCCTTGCGGGACAGTGCCGTATTCTTTTATCAGAAACCATGTAATTGCCCTGTATATAGCGCCGGAATCAATATATTTAAGGTTCAGCGCAACAGCAGCTTCCCTTGATACGCTGCTTTTCCCTGAACCTGCAGGACCGTCAACAGCGACAATGATGCGTTTTTTCTCCATCACAGGGGCTCCCGGAAATTTTTTATGTCAGAAAAATACCGAAACAGCTTGTCACCTGACCCGCTGTCCGCCGCGATGATATCCCGGAGTGAAATAATGCGCGCAATAATATCCGTCATAGCGTCGCAGATATTACTTCTGTTCATGAGACATATCTCACGCCACATGTCAGGGGAACCAGCGGCAATCCTGGTAACATCCATGAACCCCTTCCCGATAAAGGAAGAAAGGTCATCCCCGAGCCGTTCTGTCAACCCGGAATTCATGAGCTGCTCCACGACAGCACAGGAAACCATATGGGGGAGATGACTTGTATGGGCAACAATAAGATCATGCAGTTCCGGAGGCACAACGATTGTGCGCGCGTTCAGGGACTGCCAGAGACCTGCAATTGTATCAATATCGACGGAACTGTTTTTTTTATAGGGGGTGATAATAACTGATGAACCGTCATAGAGGTCAGCTGTCACATGTTCATAGCCGGACTTTTCAGACCCTGCCATGGGATGACAGCCGATAAACTGTGCCGCCTTTTCATGGCATTCAATACTGCTGACAATCTCCCCCTTGACGCTGCCGACATCAATCACCAGCGCCCTCTCTTCGAGGGTTGCATTATCCAGGATGGACCGTATAATCTGTATGGATGCAATAACCGGAACTGATACCACCACAAGCTCGATACCGGCAAGATCAGGATCTGCAGCATCCCCCATGCGGTCAACACA
>JAKQCH010000182.1 GCA_029573825.1 Spirochaetota bacterium
TTATTGTTACGATTTCATTCATAATCGCCCAGAAAATGAAGAATACCGTGATATCGACATATATATTCATGACAGGTATTATTCTCTCTATCTGGGTGTTCCAGTATTTTATTTACGGCGCTACGGAACTATTCGCAATCCATTATATCGCCCTTACCCTCAGTGTTTTTTATTTTGATAAAAAGGTCACCATCTACACCCTTGCTCTGGTTATAGTATCACAGACAACACTCTTCCTGCTCAGGCCTGAACTTTTGCCGGGAGGACCTGCAAGCAACATGATCATCCGGTATCTTATATATGTATGGGTAGGAATCGGTGCATCCGCAGGTGCGGGAGCCACGAAAGAGCTGCTGCGGCTCGCCATAAGAAAACAGGATGAAGCGAACCAGAGCCTTGTGGATCTTAAAAAAATTGCATCAGCCATGGCTGACGCAGTTAATGTTCTAAAATCCCACACCCGGGACCAGGAAACAATAACCCGGGAGATGGAAACCATATCCCAGGAGCAGGCTGCCTCTCTTGAGGAAATATCCTCATTTATCGAGGAACTGGCGCTCAATTCAAATTCCATTCACGATGTTGCCAGGGCATTATACCGCGATATCGATCTGACAGTTGAGTCGGTAAATGAATTTAAAGAAATAAATGATTCAATTATTGAAAATTCAGACGATATCGCCGACACACTGGAAGAGATTTCACAGTATTCAAAAAACAATTCCGACCACATTAAACTGACAAAGGAAAAATCGGAAATACTGAAAACCAAGAGCAATGAGATGTCAACTTTTGTCCAGGTCATAAATGATATTGCCGATCAGGTCAACCTGCTTTCTCTCAATGCTGCGATTGAAGCTGCCAGGGCCGGTGATTCCGGCAGGGGTTTTGCCGTTGTTGCCGATGAGATATCAAAACTTGCCGATGCCACCACTACCAACGCGAAAGAGATCAACAATATTATTCGGGAAAACCAGAAGCAGATCGATGAAAGCACCGGGCTTATTGACAAATCATCCATAATGACGGACAAGCTTAATGACGCCATCGTGAGAATCAGCGGCAAGGTGGCTGAGGCCGGCAACCGTATGAGGATTGTTGGGGAAAAGATTAAAATGATTCGTGAGATCAACACCAATATTCACGAGTCAAGTTCCTTTATGGAAAACTCCATAAAGGAACAACAGGCCGGGACTAATGAATCGAGTGAGACAATAGTCGATATCGCGGGAGCAGCACAGAGAATAGTCAGCATATCCAATTCGATATCACAGTCAAACAATACGCTTCGAGACATGTCGATGCAGATGGAAATACTGGCACAGAGCATGGTTGCCACAGAGCATGCGCTATAGTAATACTGTTCCTGCTCTGAGTTAAATCTACATTTCAATCGTGCCGGTAAACACTTCCGGCAGCGCTTCCCGGAGCGCTTCTTCGTTGTTGAAAAGCCCATCAATTATGCCGAAAAACTGCGGGAACTCATCGCGAAGAAAGGGTCCGCCCGTAATAAACGGAGTACGATTCCTGAGTAAATATACTTGACGATATCATTTTTGATTATTATTCTCTATCCATAATAATTATTACGGTAATAATTCATAGGAAAGTTATGCCAAAAATTACAGCTTCTGATACACTTGATTTGTCAATTCCTGAAAGAATTCAACTGGTTGGAGATATCTGGGATACCATTGCCCAGAAAGAAGATACAGTATCTCTTACAGAATACGAGAAACAAATAATTGATGAACGGTTAGAAAAATATCACAAGAAACCTTCAGCAGGTTCTTCTTGGAATGATGTTAAAGGACGGATTATTGGTCATAAATGAAGCATTCGATTATTGTCATTCCGGAAGCTGAGCAGGATATTCTTTCGGCATTTTCATGGTATGAAGAAAAGCGTACGGGTTTAGGACACGATTTTTTATTAAATCTTGAAGCCGGACTTGAGGTAATTGTTCGAGACCCCTATATATTTCCGGTGGAATATAAACAAACCAGAAAGCACCTCATTAAAAGATTCCCATATATAATAGTATACGTTATTGATAAAAATCATGTGATAGTTCTTGCCGTTCTCCATGGAAGGAGAAATCCTGATTTGGTTGAAAATCGCATCTGACCTTTCATTTCGGCGGGGAATACTCCCCGCCGCTTCATCTACATTTCAATCGTGCCGGTAAACACTTCCGGCAGCGCTTCCCGGAGCGCTTCTTCGTTATTGAACAGCCCCTCCATCATGCCGAAAAACTGCGGAAACTCATCGCGAAGAAAGAACCGCGATGAAAGAGTCCGCCCGTAATAAAATGCCGCCTCGCCGTTGTCCTCAAGAAGCGCCTTCAGTTCTTCCCCTTTCACATCGCCCGCGAGGTCACGGACCTTCGGTACGCTCACCGTCATGCTCCAGAGATGCACCCATGCAATCGCCAGAAGGTACATCGCCTTCCGGAAGGGGGAAGCGCCTCCCAGTATCTCCGCGAAGCGGAACGCTCCGGCGCGTTCCTTCATGACGCTGACAAATCTGTCCAGTTCATCGATACCCCGCACCACGATATCGCAGTACCTGTCTTCCACGCCCCGCTCCTTCGCGAGGGCAATGGTTGCACGGACCTTTTTTGCAAACACCACATAGTTATACTGTCCGGCATTCATCAGTATCTTCCGCATCACCAGGTCAATCCCCTGAATACCGTTGGCCCCTTCGAAAATCGCGAGTATCTTTGCGTTCCGCATCATCTGTTCTACCGGGTAATCGCTGCAGAACCCGTATCCTCCGAACACCTGCATCGCTTCAGAGGTGATGAGCACGTTGCGGTCGCTGCACCCGGCCTTACAGATGGGCACAAGCAGCTCAACAAGGGCCTGTGCCTCCTTCGCGTCCTCTCCTCCCGCCACCCGCGCAATGTCCATGTTGTAGTACATGAAGTACACAAGGATGCGCTGCGCGTCAACGTATGACTTCATCCAGAGGAGCATCCGCGCCACGTCGGGATGCTCCACAATGGGCACCATGGGAGCGCCGGGATTGTTCATGTCCTTTATCGCCGTCCCCTGGAGGCGGCCTTTCGCGTAGGAAGCAGCATGGAGGTATGCAGCCGACGACACCCCCAGGGCCTGGCTCGCGGTCCCCATTCTGAAGGCGTTCATCATGTGGAACATTATTTTCATCCCCTGGCGCTCGCTGCCGAGGAGGAACCCCACCGTCTCCCCCTCCTCACCGAAACTCATGGTACAGGTCACGCACCCTTTGATTCCCATTTTATGCTCAATCCCGGTACAGTACACGTTGTTGAACGTTCCGGGGTTCCCCTGTTCATCGGGCAGATATTTGGGGACGATAAAAATTGAAATCCCCTTCGTCCCCTCCGGGTCCCCTTCAATACGCGCCAGGACCGGATGCACCATGTTTTCATAGAAGTCATTGTCCCCGGCGGAGATGAAAATCTTCTGCCCCGTGACCCGGTAGGTGCCGTCGGGCATCTTTACCGCTTTCGCACGAAGGCGCCCAACATCGGAGCCCGCCTCAGGCTCGGTAAGGTTCATGGTGCCCCCCCACTTCCCCGCCATCATTTTCGGAATAAAGGTGTTCCGCTGCTCCTCCGTGCCGAATTTGTCAATGAGCATCATGGAGCCGTGGGCCAGCGCCGGATACATGAGAAGGGGCTGGTGTGCGGCGCTGACAAATTCAAGATGGACCGCGCCCACCGCCTGGGGCATCCCCATGCCGCCGAACTCCGGTGATTCATTGATACCAACCATGCCGGCATTATAATAAGCCTGAAGCGGTTTTTTTACGCTGTCCGGACATGTTACCGCCTTCGTGTCAGGGTCCCACCGGCACCCTTCCCTGTCGGCGTCCTGGAAATGCGGGTAGCACTCCTTCACCGAAAGGATCTCGATGAGGTCAAGGGTCGCCTCGAAGGTGTCGTGGTCAAAGGCGGAAAATTCTTCATACTGCGTCAGCGCGTCAATATCCAACATCTCAAAAAGGACGTAGCGGAGGTCCCTTGATTCAACCAGTGGATTATTCATTCCTTACCCCGTTTTCAGAAAAGTCTGCTGATCCTGGCAATTTCGTTCTGCGCCTCCTGTGCCATGCGCGCAAGGAGCTGCTCACAGGTGACAATGTCGTGAATGCGCCCTAAGGTCTGTCCCATCATCATCGGTGCAACGTCCACGTCGCCGTTAACCCACGCTTCACGGCAGCGTTCCCCGGTAATGAGGGGCGCCAGCTCCTGGATGTTCGCCCCGCGGGACTCCGCCTCAAGAATATCCTGAACCACCTTGTTCTTGATCGCCCGTCCCTGAAGGCCGATCGATTTACAGATCAGAGTTGTATCGGTCTCCTGCCGTTTCAGTATTTCCTGTTTGATATTGTCGTGTACCTGGCATTCCTTTGTAGCCATAAATCGTGTCGCCATCATGACACCTTCCGCTCCCAGAGCAAGGGCTGCCGCCATTGACTTCCCGTCGGCGATTCCCCCCACTGTCACCACAGGGATGCTCAGGGTCTCAGCGATTTTCGGCGTGAGGATCATGGTGGTGACATCGTCGTTCAGCGGATGTCCCCCCTCTTCAATGCCGGCGGCGTAGATACCGTCATAACCAGCCTCCTCCGCGTGCTTCGCGTGACGCAGGCAGCCGACTTTGTGAAACATCTTCACCCCGGCCTTCTTCAGCATGTCGACATACTCTTTTCCGAGCTTGTCAATCGGCGTACCGGACACTTCGATCCCCGCGACCTTTTCTTCTGCGCAGACAGTGAGGTTCTTCCGGTGGTCATCCATGGTGATGTGAAACGATGGGAGAATGGTGATCCCCACCATGAAGGGCTTGTCCGTGAGTTTCTTCGTTTCCCTGATGGCAGCCCGCAGTTCATCAGTAGTCTTGTAGTTCCCCGCGGTGAGGTTCCCCATCCCTCCCGCATTCGATATGGCCGCGGTGAGCACCGGTTCGCCCACGAGGTACATGGCCCCGCATATAATTGGATACTTGATTCCGAACATTTCAGTAATTTTTGTTTTCATTGGTATCTCCTTTTTATGGTGTTGATATTGTTACAGCGCCTGCATAACGGCGCCGCCTGTATTCAGTTCAACGTCCTGTATCATCCTCCACGCGTCCGTGCGAAGGATGAGGTTATTTCTCCCGCTTTTTTTCATGCTTCCTGAAGGCGCAGTCAATAACGTCCCGGCCCATATCGTACATTGTTTTTTTGATAAATTTTTTATCGACATCCTTCACCAGCCCCACGCAGACCATTGCGGCGAACCCGTGGGTAAATATCGCCATCCGCCGCATGACCTCCCGCCTTTCCCCCTCGGGAATTGTTGACACAAGGTCATCTTTCATGACCTCGTCAGAAAGGGAGCGGTAGAAGCTGTTGATAATTTCGAGGGAGTCGTTGTTTTCCAGAAACATGGCGTGGAAAAGCGCACGGTTGTCCCGGGCAAATTCCGTGAGGCCGGTCCCCATATTAAGGAAGACGCTGCTGGTATAGGGACGGCGGGCATACTCCAGCATCATCGCTTCAGCGCGGCCCAGCACCGCAAGCTTCAGATCATCCATTGAGTCGAAACACGAATACACCGGCGCCGTGGAGGAACCGAGATTGTCAGCGATTTTACGGGCGCTGAGGTCTTTCAGGCCCCCTTCACGAACAATGTCGAAAGCCGCATCAACGACATCATCTCTGGTAAATGTTATTTTCGGCGGCATATATTCTTCTCTACCTCAATAGAAAACATACGTCATATAACACATGTTATCTATAAAATGCAAGGATTTTTTGGGAATTTTTTTTGTGTTAGCTTAGAATCCAATTAATCAGCAAAGAACTTGAAGTATATCCTTAGGAGCTTTTTATCTTCATGGTGTTCACGAAGATAGTTTGTTAATGCTTTTTTAAGCTTTTCTTTTACGGAAGGGTTTTCATCAAAAAATTCGAATGCGGGATCATATAGATTTTTTAATCACCAATCAATGGTTAGTCCTCGTCGTCTTGAGTTTATCATCTCAAACAATGATTTTCGACACACGTAAAATACGTGGAACTTATGGAATCGATATCTTTGAACGGACAGGGGAATATGCAAGAACAGCAACCTGAGAGAGAAAGAATCTCCTATATATCAAATTCGATTTCGCTTTTTATAACAGAATAAAAAAGTTGAATTTTATACTGTTACTTTATAGAATTACACTAACATAGTTTTATACAGTAACATATTCAGTAAAAAGAAAAATCTATGTATGCTTACAAGTCGCGAGTGAAAATTTCGAATGACCGGAACCTGATAATAAAACTCCCATTGGATATTCCGGAAGGGGAAGCGGAGGTGATTATCCTCTCTGACAATAAACCGGCTACTACTGCAACCAGTTCAGACTCTAACGAATTAATCAACAAACTTGATAAATGGATAAGCCAGATACCGCCCGTCCCGCATGTTCCTCTTTCATCTATCGACAGAAGTGAGCTCTATAAATGAAGCGGCTTATTCTTGATACAAATATCCCGCTCTTGTCCAATACACTATTGCTCTTGGCTTTATACTATTTGTAATATAATATTGAATTAAATAGAATTTTTGTGGAGCATACACAATGCCGGTTCATATTGATAATGTACTTCAACAGGCCCTTGAATTACCCCCTATTGAGCGTGCCAGGCTTATTGAGGAAATCCTTTAAAGCTTTGAATTCTCTCATAAAGAAAAAATTTCTGTTAAATGGGCCGTTGAAGCAGAAAGCAGAGTTGAAGCATATGGAAAAGGATTGATTACTGCGCGCCCGATAGTTGAAGTTTTTGAAGAAATTAATTAATAGTAATTGTTGCAATTAAGAATTTACATAGAGAACCAACATACCGAGAAAACAGAATTTGATGTTTCCACCCGGAATTGTCAGAATTCTTGTATTGAATAAAGGGAACAGGATACTCTATAAAATTCGATATTGATAAAAATATTCACTACAGAATCCGAATGCCGGTCTCCATAATTTCTTTCGCGATTGGATTTGCAGTAGTAAAACCGGGGACAGTAAAAGGGTGCGGCTCAATCCTGAGGTCAATGCTCCTGCGGTACCGCATTAATTGCACCATGTCTTCAACAGGGTCCCCTGTAAAATCTTCAGACACAACTGCCACATCAATGTCGCTGTCTTCACTCGATAACCCGGCTGACCGGGAACCGTAAAGATATATACTGTGTATTGAATACACTGTTTGTAAAAGTTCAGCATACTGCTGTACTATCGTTTCTATTTTTTTATCAATTCTTTGAGCCATAACCGAACCCCCTTTATTATTTCGATTTGTCCTTCGGTAAATTCCTTTGTGCATTTATTATAGAAGCTCATTTTATAGTCAGGGTACCGTGCATTAATGTTAAATGTTGTTATCCTGTCGAGGTCGTCTTTTTGTGAATCAGAAATTTCTAATTTCGCCTTATATGCAAGTAATGTCAAATCGTGCGACCGCGGAGGGTTCTTAATATCTGAATGATTTTTAACATATATTGCTTTGAAAAGCTTCTCAATAACGAGATGACCGATAAAAAGACTCCAGTGATAATCAGTGCTTTTGAAAAGATTTTCCATTGTGATATAATCGCGATCAGAAGAATTCAACCAGTACTCTATCAGTTTTTCACGTTCCATATATTTCTGCCAATTCGCACACTATTTATCACACCACTTGTCTTATACTGTAATTATTTTCCTTTCTTCTGTCAACCGTAATACCAGCACGAGAACAGGCATATACCGGAACCGTAAGATACCATTACATACAATTTAATCCCATCACTCAGGAATCACACAAACTGTACCAGGGTAGATGAGGAGCTGCATGTGACTATCTACAGCTTTTAGCCGTTGTGATATAGATTATCCTGCTTGCAGAAAATAATATTATTGGAAAAGAATTGTCTGAAAGATTGAGGAATGAATCCGTTCCCAAAAGCAGTAATGTTCCAACGCTGTAACATTTTATCCTGAAACAGCAACGCGGGGACCACTGATTGCCCATGAAATTCCCTGATCTCGAAATACACTATGATGACGACCCCCTGTTACGGGCATACCGAAGGTCCGTGTGGGAGCATGACATCCTTCAGCAGCCCCACGCAGACCATTGAGGCAAAATACGAATACACCGGCGCCGTAGAGGAATTCAGGTGCTCGGCAATCCTGCGGGCGCTGAGGTCCTTAAGGCCCCCTTCACACACAATATCGAAATTATTGGGTGCAAATTATTAAAACTGCCGACTTATAATGTTCCTCTTTTTTAAAAATAAGCCGGGAATGCGCCCAGAGAGGGAAAGAATTTTCCATATGTCAAATTTGATTTCGCTTTTTACAATGCAATAAAAAAAGTTGAATTTTATACTATCACTTTATAAGATTACATTAAAGAAATCTTATAAAGTAACATATACAGTAAAAAGGAAAATATATGTATGCTTACAAGTCGCGGGTAAAAATTTCAAATGACCGGAACTTGGTAATAAAACTCCCATTGGATATTCCGGAAGGGGAAGCGGAAGTGATTATCCTCTCTGACAATAAACCGGCTACTACTGCAACCAGTTCAGATTCTAACGAATTAATCAACAAACTTGATGAATGGATAAGCCAGATACCGCCCGTGCCGAATATTCCTCTCTCATCTATCGACAGAAGTGAGCTTTATAAATGAAGCGGGTTATTCTTGATACAAATATTATTCTCCGTATTATAGACAAAACCAGTCCCGATCATAAACTTTCTTATTCCATTATTAAACGTCTAATATCTGAGAATTATGAAATCTGTATTATCCCGCAGGTTCTTATTGAATTCTGGGTTGTAGCAACCAGACCTGTTAATTCAAACGGTTTTGGCTGGGATGAATCATATACAATGATAGAACTAGAAACTTCAGGATATTTTCATAATGCTTCCAGATAATGAATCTATTTTTACCTACTGGAAGAAGCTTGTTTCACAGGGTGTAAAGGGTAAACGAGCGCATGATGCAAAATAGCAGCTGCTGCTTTCGCTCACAATGCCGATGCCATTGCGACGTTAAATGATCAGGATTTTACAAATTTCGGAGTTAAACTTATTTCCTCGTAAGAACTTCACAAGCGAAAGAATTATCAAGTTGAATTCATACAAAGAAGGAAAAACCACCGTAAATACTTCTTGCTATATTGGGAACTGCCATTAAACATTGATCCCTGCTTAACAGGAGGATACTATGAAATGGTTTAAAAGAATACTTGTTTCTCTGGCTGTATTATTCGCACTGCTCACGGTAATTTATAATTTTTTTCCCGGAACCATTGTCGATCTGTCACAACGAATTGACAGGTCCAGGGCAAATCTGACAGAGAAGAGCCTCAGGATTGAGGACCATACG
Source organism: Spirochaetota bacterium (assembly GCA_029573825.1). Lineage (GTDB taxonomy): Bacteria > Spirochaetota > UBA4802 > UBA4802 > JAGODF01 > JAKQCH01. The sequence goes on from JAKQCH010000182.1 coordinate 9,412, forward strand.
ATTGTTTACCTTGAAGGCGGAAAGGGAGATACCATCGTTCTGCTTCATGGTTTCGGCGCCGAAAAGGACAACTGGACAAAATTTGCCGCGTTCCTGACACCACGCTATCACGTAGTCATTCCCGACCTGCCGGGCTTCGGGGAAAGCACTAAAAACAACAACTCGAAATACGACATCGCTTCACAGGCGTCACGGGTGAAGAAATTCATCGACGCTCTGGGTATCAGGAAAATTCACATCGCCGGTAATTCAATGGGGGGAGCCATAGCAGGAAGTTTTTCTCTGCAGTATGGCGACATGGTCGCGACTCTCGGATTGTTCAACTCGGGGGGAGTGAAAAGCCCGAACAAAAGCGAATATATCAAAATGATGGAGCAGGGCAAAAACCCGCTCCTTATTGAAAAAGCTGCTGACTTTGACCGTATGCTCGGCATGCTCTTTGTCAAGGCACCCCGGATTCCCTCTCCGATAAAGAGGCACATGGCCTCCCGGAGCATCAAAAACAGGCCCTTCAATGAAAAAATAATGAATGAGTACAGGAACAATCCTTTTACCCTGGAACCACGGCTTGGGGAACTATCCATGCCTGTCCTGATTCTGTGGGGTGACAGAGACCGGCTCCTTGATGTTTCGTCAGTGAGCGTCTTCGCTGCGGGAATAAGGAACAACACCACAGCCATTATGAAAGAATGCGGTCATATTCCAATGGTTGAAAGGCCCGCCGAGGCGGCTGAAATTTATATGAAGTTTTTGAATAAACAACAGGGCCATTGAAGCAGGTTTGACCGTTAACTATATTGCGGAAGGAGTTTCATTATTACGAATAATCTTCCAGGTCGAAATCAATATATGTTTCAGCAGGGGGATCAAGGTGAAGAACAGAGTTTACAGAAAATGAACTTCGGGAAGGAAGTCATAAGGTTATACGGTCATTTGTTGTTAAATAATAATTGACAATCATCTTCGATGAAGTTATTGTAAAACAAGAGGTGTATCGATGAATACAGTGACTGTATCAGGTAAATTTCAGGTCGTAATCCCAAAAGAAATCAGAGAAGAAATTGGACTAAAAGCTGGTACTATTATGGAAGTAATTACCTATGGCAGCCGAATAGAGCTGATTCCAGTGCAGCCCATGAAAAATCTCAAAGGAATCTTCAAGGGTATAGATACTGAAATAAACAGAGATGAAGATAGAATATGAATATCATTGACTCTTCCTGCTGGTTGGAGTTCTTCGCAGGAACAGCAACTGGTAACAAGGTATCTGCTGTTATTGAAGATACCGCATCTCTTTTTGTGCCATCTATTACACTTTATGAGGTCTTTAAAAAGCTTTTAATTGAAACTGATGAAGATAAAGCCCTCCTTGCTGTCGCCCACATGAAGCAGGGAAAGGTTATTACACTGGACTCGGACATTGCCATCAATGCTGCCAGACTTGGATCAGAACACAAATTGCCAATGGCTGACAGTATTATCTATGCTACTACGAAAAAATTCAATTGTTTATTATGGACTCAGGACAAACACTTCAAGGATTTGCCGTCTGTAAACTATTTAGAAAAAATACAATGAAGCTGTAATTTATCCCTATATCAATTCCCCGGAACCTGAAAATTGATATAGCCGGAAACAGAAATAATATACAGCGCAAACGCGATTACTCCCATAAATACATTAGCCGGCTTAAAGGGCGGGGTTACTGCCATCACCAGTCTCATGGGAATCAGCCCTCCCAGGGCTAATGCAAGATACAGATGTGTCATGGACACCGTGATATTATTATTGGAAGCAGATTTAAATACTCCCATTATTGTCAGCTCCTGCCAGTAGATAAAGGCAACTGCCATAAGAGCAGGAAAAACAATATCCCTGCAAAGAAGGGACAATCCTTTTTTCATCCTTTTTGATATATCAACTTTTTTAGCCAGATAATTTTTCCCGAGAAGAGGCGCTGCAACCAGCGCAACAAGTAACGGAAAGGAAAGCAGGCCGAGAAACCAGTGTACTTTCCATCCAATAACCAGACATGTATAGAATAACATGGGAATGAAAACACCAAAGGGCATCCAGAGAATCGGCATCATTTCCCGTTGTAAATCCACGGGGGAACCAAGAAAAAAGCCCATTATCAGAGGTACACTGAGAATGAATACGATGAGAAGGTTCGTTTCCCTCCCAAAATAATCTCCGGGGAACTCGACATAAAGAGCAAATGTTATCAGCAAAATCAGAAACATGCCGTTTACCGTAATACCGAAGAAGAACCTGATCAAATTTTTTACTACATGTGAACGCTCCATGGAGGAACGGAATTCACCGAAGAGAACACCGAGGTACACAGCGACAAAGAATTGCAGAAAAAAAACCAGAAATAAAATTCCCTCCGGCCCCAGTTCCAGAATCATGGGTCTGCCTTCAGGTATAAAAAATTGCATGACAATAAAGGCAAACACAGCTACGATAATATCAAACAAAAGCTCGTTGAGGTTTATAATGCTATTAATTTTACCAGGAATCTGGAACATGGACACACCTGTACTGAATACTCGATACTATTACCTGACAATTCACATAACTCAGGAAAAATTTTGATATACACTGCACTCCTTTCACCGTGAGAAAGAATAAAAAAAGGTTTACCGATGAGCAACACCCCTGCCGTCATTCACGTTCGCCCTGTCCCAGAGCTTTTTAAAAAAATCCTGGACCTTCGGGTCTTTCATGAAATCGTATGTGTATTTCGGGCCGTAATCAATATAGAGCTCTTCGCCGGCATGGATGTCTTTTATGGCGATGATAAGGACATAGGGGTCTTCACATATCTTCTTGAACTTGACGTTCCTAAACTCAGCCGGTGCGTGGTTGATCCTTGTGAACACGTTTCCGTCCCTGCCGTCAATCCTCGTATATCCCCCCGTGTGCCGCGCGGCGCAATCGAGGAGCCTCATAACATAATGCCACTTATTGCGCCTGCAAAGATCCTGATGCTGCGCTCGTGTGATATAATGGCCGCTATAATGTCCCAGTACCGCTCCGTCAGGTATGGGTATCGTTGCGAATACACCTTTTCCCGCATTGGGGATGTTCGACGTGCGTATCTCCAGGGTATTCTCATAATCCCGACTGCATGAAGCCATTGAAAAAACAACGAACACGAAAACAGCAATTGGAAGTGAGTATCGATTTTTCATACGAGTACCTGAAAAAGGAATTTCATTACAGCATTGGACCTTTATTTCTGATTTCTAATCATCACACAAGCACATTTTATGGTTCACGTAATGAATAAATCAACAGCTTTTCATTGATTCCGGGCCATCCGTACAGATCAATTCTTTCGATTTCTTTATGTGCATACAATAATTGATAAAAATGCTCATCACCTGACGATGCGGGATGGGGGTCTCCGATATAGATCAGCGTGCTGCCTCCGGCCTTTTTGTAACCGGCAAGGGCATTATACGCCATTGGATTCAAAGGCACCGGCCATGCAAGGAGCAGTGACCTGTCAGGATGATGTGCCGCAGCGGATTCATCTCCCTCAAGTATCGGATACCATGAATCATCAAACCAGGGATTGCCCTTATACCATTCCCATGGATTCTTCCCGCCGGGAGGGAGTCTGTCATAGGCAATGACATCGGCGCGCATTTCGCTCAAACACCTGGCCCAATACCCGCTGCCGGCGCCTATTTCAACGATTGGAGAATATGAAGCAACTTTTTTAAGTACTTCATAATAGGGGATTGTAAAACTGTATTCAGAAACTAAATCATGACGCATGTCAAAAAGTAACGCAGCGAGTTCAGCTTTCTGCAACCGGCTGTTTTCATCGATGATTGTCTTCAGCCTGTTCAG
>JAKQCH010000559.1 GCA_029573825.1 Spirochaetota bacterium
AAGGGATATCTCACGATCAGTGTCCTGGAAGTCGCCGCCTCCCGAATCCTCCAGTCCGCCGATATCAATATCCGGGATTTCACTTATGTCCGCTTCGGGAATATCCGCGACTTCTTCAAGGGAGATGTCAGAAAGGTCAGGAACATCCGCGTCTATTCCGGTATCAAAGGAAACGCTTCCCGCTCCACCTGCAGGGGCTTCATCAAAGGCGCTTCCGGAAAGGTCCCCCTCCAGCAGTGATTCATCGATCTCCGGGACATCGTCAAATCCTTCAAAGGTATCTTCACCGGCACCGGCATCACCGGACTCACCGCCGGACAGTTCATCAAGTTCATCAAGGGTGGAAAGCGCATCGCCTTCATCGAAAGGCGCGGCCTTTTCCGGCGTGCCACGATCATCAAACTCATCCAGGGAAATTTCACCCGCAGGGGCTTCGTCGGGAAAATCGGCAATTTCATCGATTTCGACATCAGACAATTCAGGGACGGCTTCCCTTTCCCCGGGCTCAGCAGCTATTTCATCGAAGTCAGCGATATCACCAATGTCAGGAATTTCATCTTCGCCGGCAGCCGGCATCTCCGGTTCATCTTCAAACTCTTCGATGATGTCGGTGACATCAACCACATCCTCAGGACCCATATCTTCAGCGCCTGAAGCGTCTTCGAAAAGATCATCGAAATCAGGTTCCGGCTTATACACGGTTTCCCCTTCGAGGGGCATAACGTCTCCGCCCTGTCCCGTCTGCACCGGACCGGCTGCCATATCCTGAAAGATATTATGCTCAGGAAGAACATCGAGAACTTTCTCTATTTCTTCAAGCTCCTCAGGGGTATACTCAATTTTCTCCTCGCTGTCGCCCATTCCGATAATCCTGTTCACGACGCAATGCCGGAGCCGCGGGCTGTTCTACAATGGCTTGTTCTGCACACTGTGTTCCGCGGCATCAGCTGCCTGTGATTGTATATTCCTATCTTTCATGCACTAAAATAAGAGACATAATCAGATAATGACACTATAACTATAAAATCAATAAATTTTTTAAAATTCATAAAAAATCATAAATTCTTTTACTAACGTTATCGACATAAATACTATATATCTGAATCCATTTGCAGCTGTTAATTGAGGACTCTCTATGCGTGCACATACCAGAAAACTGGCGGGATTATTTCTGCCCCTTATATTCCTTGCCTTCGCCCCTCCCGGAGAAAACAGGCCGGCTCTGGAAAACTATAACGACCTGCTGAAATTGAAAGAAGCCGGAATGCCCCGGATGATACGCATGCTGAAGATCCAGAATTTTTCCTACCAGAAACCGGTGATCAGCGAAGGAATCCTCCTCACCTACAGGAACCGCAACGCTGAACGGGTCAAAATTTCCGGGACTTTTTCCCACTGGCGCCCGTTACCCATGGAACGGGGGAAATACGGGGTGTGGGTCTACCTGCTTACGAAGGGAGACCCCCGCAAGCCGGTAAAATACAAATTTCTTGTGGACGGGATATGGACCAGTGATCCTCAGAATCCCCGCCGCATGTACGACGGCAACGGATCGTATGTCTCCGCGGTGGATGCCCCTGAACGGCAGGAGGGGGAACAGGTATCCTACAGGCTGGTGTCCCGGAACCTTGTTGAGTTCAGGATATTCAAACCGCAGGCCACGCTGATATCAGTAGTGGGAGACTTCAACAACTGGAACCCGGAAAACGACATCCTGGAACGCACCGACGGAGGCATCTGGCGGATACGGAAGCGCCTTTCCAACGGCGTGTACCGCTACAAGTTCATTGTGGACGGCAGATGGGTCCCTGATTATTTCAACAGCAATTCGGCATCGGATGAGGTGGGGGGGATTTGCTCGGTGCTCCGTGTGCGGTAGATATTCAGCGGCTTCGAGTCACCGTCATGGTATAGGGGCCTGAACCGCTGACACGCCATATTTTAAGGAAACACCTCCCGGGCACCATACAGCGTATGGTTTCAGCCGGACCCGGTGCATCTCCTCTTCCGGCAACCACATCGCCGCTGTACACTTCAAAATCGTAGTTGCAATCATTGCCGTGGCGAATAGTAAAAGAGGGCATGGTACCCTCCTGGCCGCCAAGCTCAAACCAGTCCTCAATATCCGATCCGTCAAGGCTTCCTGTCAGGTTCATGCTCCTGGTCAGGGTAGCCTTGTCCCTGGTATTGTTCGGTTCACGCTCCTGTCCTCCGATATTCGGCTGCCGCGTGTCCGGCGCTGAAATGGAAACAGTATAGCCGCCGCTGCCGCTCACACGCCATACCCGGACATAACATCTCCCCGGAACAAAACACCGCAGGCTGTCAGAGGCGCCGGTACCAATGGCCCTCCCTGCGAGATCGTTTCCGCTGAACACTTCGAAATCGAAATTACAGTCAGTCCCGTGAGTGATGGTGAAGGTCGGGTTCCGTCCCTCCTGCCCGCCAAGTTCAAACCAGTCTTCGGTATCATTCCCGTCAAGGGCCCCCTTCAGCACAATCCCCCGCACAAGTGTTGCCGATGACCTGTCATTATTGGGCTCACGTTCCATATCGGTCCCTCCACGGGGATTCACATCCAGGGAGTACGCCCCTTCACCGCTGACACGCCACACCTTCACATGACACCGTCCCGGCACACTGCACGTTATCACATCGGGGGAACCGGGACCCGTAGCGCTCCCCACCCGCGTTTCATCACTGTACACTTCAAAGTCAAAATTATTCCCGGCATCATGGGTCATGGTAAAGGTCGGTCGCTGTCCCTCCTGCCCCCCCAGGACAAACCAGTCCGTATTATCATCACCTCGCAATGTCCCGGTGATAGTCCGGGACCGCACAGGGTTTGCCATTTCACGGACATCATTGTTCTCAAGCTCAGCGCCGCCGTCATACCGTGTGGCGGGAGTGATTTTCATGCGGTAGGGACCGGAACCCTTTTTACCCCAGACCTTCACGAAACAGCGTCCCGGCACATTGCAGGTAACGCTGGATTCATTCCCCCGCGCCCGTGCGCTCATAAATTTTCCGCTGTATACCTCGAAATCGAAATCATGTTCCCGTTCATGGGTAATAGTGAAGGTGGGCCTTGTTCCCTCCTGGCGGTTCACTTCGAACCAGTCCACATCCCGGCCGCTGTCAATTTTCCCTTTTATTTCCAGCCCGTTCACGATCAGGTTTGATCTCTCCTGCGTGTTGTTTCCCTCAACTTCATTTCCGTCGCGTACCAGGGATTTGAACTTCCCCCCCACGGCGTCATTGATTATCTGTTTTATGTCATTTATCCGGATAGCAAGATTCATTGAACGCGCTTTGGTATGATACGAGAACGAGACTCCCACAAGGGTGCCGTTTTCATCCACCACAGGGCCGCCGCTGTTTCCGTGGTCGATAAGTACCGAAATATCGAAGGCCCGGATACCCCCAAAGGTCTGGATAGAGTTAAGGTCACCCCGCTGCACCTTGTACACTCCCGTCACGGGGAACCCCGCCACAAAGATAGTATCCAGAGGGCGCATGGAATCTGAATCACCGGGGATGATGGGATGGAATATCCTGCCCCCGGTATCCTTTATTTTGATCACCGCGAAATCCTGTCCCTGGTCCCAGTTCCGCACCTCCGCCTCCCCCTTGAAAGAGGAATTTTCCGCCTCAACCACGATGCGGTAATTCCTGTCCACCGCCTGGCTGATGACATGAAAATTGGTACCGATATATCCGTCCCTGCTGAGCATGATGCCGGAGCCAAGGCCCACAAGGTTTTCCCCTTCATATATATTCACCTTCACCGTGCCGTTAAGGAGGATTGTTCCGATCTCCCGCTGGGTGAGGGAAAAGGCCATGCCGGACACCAGCACACAGAACAGCGCCGCTGCCATGCCGGAAAATCTCCGTATACAACTCCAGATGTTGCCCATAGTTCCTCGTATCAGTGATATTATTAATGAAGAATACAAAACATCAGGTAAGAATACAAGCAGAATACCGCATTGCGTCAGGTGGTATGAGTAAGTCCCGGGAAAAATGTTATTGAAAAAAACAGAGGGGTCCAATTGTATATCACAAATTTATTGAAAGGAAACGACATGGGAGCAGACATAATTAATATAGCAGCCCTGTTCATCGGGGCAGCTTTTCTACTTCATCTTGTGTTATTGTTCAGAATAATACGCGAAGTAAACAACTCAAAAAAGTACAGCAGCGACAAGATAAACTATATTTCAGTCCTTTTCCCCTTTAATATGAAAAAAATACTGAACCGGCACCGGGAAGTATGCCCTGACAGCGATCTGCTTAAGCTTTTCAGGACAAACAATATTGTGATAACGGTAATCATTGTTGCTGCCTACATCTACATATTCATGAAATAAACAGCAGTACGGCCGGGAACCGTTTGTGCAACTGCAGGCTTCTTTTTACTTCATGAAATTTCGCCTCACAATTCCTCATTTCAAGCAATTTCCTTGCGGAACATCTCCCTGAGGCGAAGGGTCACCGGGCCGGGCCTTCCGTCGCCGACGGTGCGGCCGTCAATTTCTGCGACGGGAATCATCTCCGCGCCGGTGCCGGTGAGAAAACATTCATCGGCGGTGTACAGGTCAAACAGAGCTATATCGCCCTCCCGAACAGGAATTCCCCCC
>JAKQCH010000574.1 GCA_029573825.1 Spirochaetota bacterium
TAACCCCGATATCCTGTGATGCTGTTGCGGTGTATCCCACGATGGCGATGTGGTTTTTGATGTTGTCAACATCAAGGACAAGACGCACCGCTTTCAGATAGTTTTCAAGACCCTGCGCGGCGTCGATAAGCTGCGGATTGCCGTTGTCAGCGGCAAGTTTTTTCTTCACGTCAGCAAGCTGTTTTCTGAGGGGTTCCGAATATCCTGATTCAATGGAGCGTATTTTTTTCCGCAGCGTGGTGATGGCGCCCGATGCTGTCCGTTTTGCGTCCGGTGTTGATGCGTTGTTCAGAAGCAGGTCCTGCCGGTTGAGTTCTCCGTAAAGCTTACTTCGTTCCCCTGATCCGCTCTGGAGTTCCCGGGCGTCAAAAAAGTCGTAAATTTCATCCTTCACCATCGGGTATTCAATCAGGTGAAAAAAAGATATATGGTTGAACGATGTTTCCAGGTCCCCGGACCAGTTTATGTACATCATGCCGTTGTCGTCAATCGGTATGGCGATATCACCTTTCCTGAATGTCATGGGGTTTGTCGCATTTTTCAGGACAAGATTTTTCCCCGGATTGATTTCGACATTATCCATTTTTACATCGCAGATATTCATGAGCATTACAAGTCCCATGTGAAAATACAGCCGGTTGTTGTAATTTCTCACAAGACGGATTTTGCGTGACGTGCCGTCAATGTCGAAATCGCTGTCAACAAATCCGAACTTGTCCGTTGCCATGATTATTTCCGGAATGGGATACAGTATGCCGATCCGGTCATGATCGATAAGCCCTGCGAATTTTTTTTCGCTTCCCCGTGGGATCGGTACGGAGGCGAGGCGGGTAAACTGTGCACGGGCGTCGCGTATTTCTTTGCGGCGTTCTGGTGTCGCGGATGCTTCCGTTGTTGAATCCTTCTGGAAGGAGTATGGCAGTACGGCGTTTTTCGCTGCTTTGAGGGATTCCCCGAACACCCTGTCATTGTTGATGACAGCTTCTGATAATTCTTCAGATGATATAGGCCTCCGTGCAAGGGCCTTTTTCTGCAGGTCGCGGTATTTTGCCCGATCGATGATACGGGGTGATTCGTCGGGAAACTGGATGTCAAATGCCGTCTGGCGTATGCCACCCTGCTTCAGCACCATAAGGCCCGACGCATAGACATTGCGAGGCCAGGGAAATTCACCCACTCCGTTTATGCTGTTGTCGTCAATATTGACAAACGTGAGGTGGTCCCATTGGTTAATTTCAGGCTTGATGATGAAGCGCAGGTCGTACAGCTTGAGTTCGAAGATGGTATATGGCCCGGTGAAACTGAAGAGGGCGATGAGAATGAAAAACACAATGCCGATGATGATCCCCGCGGAATTGCTGTCGGAAATTTTTTTCTGAACGGAACTGATTATTTTAGTAATCATCGCATTACTCCGTGGGCCGGTGATGGTGTTCCTCAGTGGCTGAACATGTATGCATAAAACACTAAAATAAATCAAAAGTCAATTATTATGATAAAAATTTATCGAACAGGAAAGGCGGGAAGTTAATAAAAAATTTCAGGTCGAGAGATGCGGTTGCCGTCGCGAATTACTGCATGACATCTTTCAGCGAGCTCAGCTCAAGGAGCCCCGCTACATTGTGGGAAGCGTTGCGAACAATGAATCCCCTGCTGTCCTGCTTCTGCTTCTTGTACAGCATGATGAGAATGCTGATGCCCGTGGAGTCGATATATCCCACACCGGAGAGGTCAATTTCGATATCGCGTTTTTCGGAAAAATCCATTTCATCAAGGTATGTACGGAACTCCTTTATTGTCTGAAGTTCTATGGCCCCTTCAAGGATAATTTTTATTGTAGAATCTGTTTCAATTATTTCAAATTTCATTCCTGCATCCCGGTTGGAAAGCTGTTTTTATTAGACTCATTTTATTGCATCTTTCAGTTTTATTTATGTATACTGTGTATGTCGCTATGATCAGGATAATGTTACCTCACCGTCAGGACAAACAACATATTTTAACCGATACTATATTATTCTTTACATAAAAGGAAGGGGGAGTAAAATTTCAACAAAAATATTGTATAAAAAAAATTTTCTTGACCAATAATTCGCTGTACGTTGTGTAATTATTATAATAAAACCCCTTTAATGTTCAGGTTGTTCCCTGCGGGAGCCGGTGTGCAGTCTATGCGGTGAATAAAAAGTGCAATTGTTGCAGCTGATTATGCGCCTCTTTTTATTACGATATAACAAATTCTTCCGGGATTATGCAGATGACGAAAACCCACAAGGCGGAAGTCCGCAAAAAGGAAATACTTGACGCCCTGAAGCGCTGCCTTGATAAGTACGCCTACTCGTACATATCGATACAGCTTGTGGCGGACGAGGCCGGTGTTTCCAAGGGAGGACTCCGGTATCATTTCCCCACAAAAGAATCACTCTTTATTGAACTTCTGAAAGATTTTTTTACCCAGATCGAAGAAGACCACCTGCGTATAGTGGGGAGCCCTGATCTGGACCAGGACAGGGTCTTTCTTTCAACGCTTTTCGGGATTGAACGGTTTGTGCTGAATGAGGCGAATATCAAGATATTCCTCAATTTGCTGCTGTACGCACTCCAGGATGAAATAATCCGTGTTCCGGTACAGGCGTTCTTCCGGAATCACCTGAACAATTACAAGAAGATAATAACCCAGGCAAAATCAAAACTCCCTGCAATTGATAAAAGCGAGTTCGATCTTGAATTCCTGGCGCGGATAACCCAGGTGATTTTTCTGAGCACCGGTCTTTTAGAGGCAGTTGATCCTATCGGCATGAATCCCTCGAA
>JAKQCH010000585.1 GCA_029573825.1 Spirochaetota bacterium
AAGGCCCTGCTTCATCCCGATAGTTGCCGCAGACGCCGCGAAGGAGGTGGCGAAGCTCAGGCCCGCCTGTGACCAGGTTTTGTTGTCGGTGAAACGGTCTTTGCTGAACCCGAATCCGCCGCCGGATTCATAGTCGACGCAGGAGGCAAGAGTGTTTCCAGTAGTGGAAACAGCGCTGCTGGCTGCGGCAGATGCAAGCTGTGAACCTATAGTCTGTGAAGAACCGGCAAGGGCTGACCCCGCCCCCATAGAAAGCCCGGTAATGGCGGCATTGATACCAACCTGCACAGCAGCCTGTTTCCATGAAAGGCCGCCGTCCTTTGCCTCAACAGCGGCAAGAGATGAATTTAATGCAACAGCAAGCCAGGGACATCCCGCTGAACTGAGCGCGATGCTGCCTGCAACCTTGGCGACAGTAATGGCATTTACCGGGACCCCCGGTGCGAGGGGGGCGCTATACCACCCGCCAGCAACCATCGCCTGCCCTTTCACGTATTTCTCGTACCCTTCGGAAAACTTCTGGGACAGCCGCTGCATTTCGCTACCGCTGTGCTTTTCAAAACGTCCCCCGGCACAGAATACGTTATTGATCTCCTTCGTCAGGTGCTCCTGCTCCATGGAAATGTACAGGTTCAGTTCTTCCGGATCGATCTTTTCATATGTATAGGGATTACTAAAATCGATGTCCCCTTCAATGCCTTTCAGCTTTTTCAGGAACACCGTGGTGTTTACATAATACGAATAATCATTTATTACAAGAGAGCCGTATTTTCTTCCCGTTGCAAGGGAATAGCTGCGGATGTAGCGTATTTTCCAGCACCCTTTGCTTTGTTCAAAAGGGGCGTCAATATACGGCGCCGCGTCGCGTATATTCGTCTTTACGCTGTCAGATGTCGATTTGTTCATTCCCCTGAGATTGTCACTGAACTGTTTGAGTATTGCCATATACGACTGGTACGCCGCTTCACCCATTTTTACCGACTGCATCACGCTCATGCGGTCGCTGAAACGTGACATCTCGCGCTCGTACCGTTCAAAGAGGGCCCCTGACAGCCCAAGGTCAAGCATTTCGCTGAAACCGGCGGTAGTATCCACGGTATCTGCCGAATCTTTCAGCATCCCGATTCCCTCCGGCATTGACGCGAGTGCCCGGGCAAGTGTCTGCTCCACGCCGGTTTTCAGGTCAGGCATGTTGTCACGGTTGATACCGATCCGTGCATACATTCCCGCGAGCTGCCCTGTAAGCTTTTCTTTCAGGGAATTGTAAATCTGTTCGCTTCCCGCGGCCGATACCGCCTCTGCAGCTTCGGCGTTCCACGCGTTCACCTTTGTATTCAGGTCCTTCGCCGCGGCGGTCCATTCCTTTTCACCTTCATTGATGGCATCGCGGGCAGAGAGCCTCCACTTCTTCCAGAGGTTTGTGAATTCATTCATGCTGTTAATCCATTCACGTTCGCCCCTGTTCTGAATGAAGCTGATGGTATCGACCCACTGGCTTTTCCGTTCCGTGAACGTGTCAGCCTGCTGGGTGCGGAGCTGCTCCTGAAACAGGCTGTTCTGAGACGCGAGGTTTTGCACAATGCGCGCGGTGACGCTGTTTCCTGCGCCGTCATACACTATGTCCGACGCCACAAGATTGTATACCGCGGAAAGCCCCTGCTCCTTCGCCTCCGTGAGCTGCTGCCAGAGCATGGCTTCCTCGTCGCGCAGGAGCACGGTTCCCTCATGGGTGCCGTTCGCGGCGGCTTCCGCGCAGTAGTTGCGATACGCGCTGAGCGCCTCCCCGCGTTCCGCCATAAGTGTCTGGAGGGTCAGGTCATCAACGGTGTCTTCCCTGAGATATTCTGAAACGGCAGTTGTAGCGGCTTTCACCGCGTCCTTGAACGCAGTATAAGCAGAATCGTCACTGAGGTCCTCCGCCGTTTCCTGTGAATCCATCGCCGCCTTCGCAGCCTGGAGCGTCTGCTCCGTAGCAGTATACTCCTCAAGACACCGCTGATACCGCTCTAACGCATCGGGTGCGTCAAGGTCATTGAAGTCAATGCCGGTACCGTCAACGAGCTGCCCCGTCCCGATCCCCGTTTCAAATTCCGATGACTCCATGAGGTACGGCGTGTTGGCGTATTCCCACACCGCGTATGCCATTTCGTACTGCTGCTCCGCTGTATGATACGCGGAATACTTTTCGGAGACATCGTTCATGTGGGCCGTGTAGCTGTTCACGGCATCATTGTACTCTTTTCGCGCGGCTTCAATTTTTTCGTTCAGTTCCTTGTATGCCACTTCAGCTTCGTGGTACGCCTTTCCGGAAGCCTGCAGTTCTTCAAGGAGCGCGTTGTCAGCGCCTCCGTTATTTTCCGCTTCCACAACCTTCAGCCGTGCCGCGGAGTACGCGGGGAGCGCTTCTTCCATTGCCTTTTGTGCGTTGGCGACCCCGCCGGACAGCGCATCGAGGGCGACTTTTTTTGTGTTGATAGTTCCCAGAGTCACATCAATGCCGCTTTTCGCAGTATCATATTCCTGCTTCAACCGCTCCATTTCGGATTTTGCTGCAGTGACACGCTGTTCCGTGGTACCTGCGTCTTCCCTGATTCCTCCAATCACATAAGGATTCGTGTCATCATACATGTCCGGCCGTGCATACTGCAGTACCGCTTCCGCTATGCCGAGTCGTTCCTTCCGGTATTCCATATCACGACGTGCATATTCGTGCTGCATTTCACTCTGCGTCATGAGATACGTGTCATTCTCAAGGTCGCCGTTGGCAAGATATTTCAGCCCGTATGTCCCGTCGCTGTTGGTAAGATACCCGGGCCCGCCATTCTCACCGAGAAGCAGTTCATTGTGGAGGTAGGTTTCGGAGTTGGTGATGGTGGAATTTATATTATTGACAATAGAATTCCATCCGCTTTTTTCTGTTATATAATAGTATAGACGTGATTTTCTTGATATGTCAGTGTCAGGACCAATTGTATTTGTGTATGATACTATTGTCTCAGCAATACCATATGGTGTCCATAAATCAAGCCCGTCCCTTCTTCTATCAATACCAATATTATCAGCTCTTACTTTTATATTATAATGTTCAATTAAAATTCCTGTATTTTCATCATATTCCGGAATGATACTTGGAATAATTTCAAAATTTTCTATGTATATTCTACGGTAATTAGTATATTTATTGCTTAACAAATAATATAACTCATCAGTCCCATAATAATAAAACAATGGATTTAATCCGTAAAACCCAGTTTGCCAATACAATATCTGCATCAATTCATATGCAAGAGGGTTACCTGCAGCATATCCAAGTATTTTGAGCATAACATCTGATGCCCATACATCTTCACCCTCATATAAATATATTCCCGAAATACCTTCATTAAAAAAACCTGTATTTTCATACAGATCATACATCTCCTGAAACCATGCAAGGTTCTCCTTCGCCTCAGCTACCGCCTGCTGTCCCTC